>DASPKR010000395.1:0-8813 GCA_035627975.1 Pyrinomonadaceae bacterium
CAACCCCCAGGTGGACTTCAGCCGCGTCACCAACCCGCCGCCGTCGGCGCTCACGTCGCCCACGGGCATCAACACGGCCAACGACCAGCCCCGCCTGCGCAGCTTCTACAACGTCATGCTCGGGCGCATCGGCAACATCGGGCAGGGCTTCGTCGCCGCCAGCGACAGCGCCTTCGGCCCGCCGGGCTCGCGCTTCCCCTTCGACGCCCGGTACCCAGAGTACGACTTCTACGCCCAAGACACCTGGAAGCTCCGCTCCAACCTGACCGTGGACTTCGGCCTCCGCTACGAGGTGAAGATATCGCCCCGCTCTGAGGGGTCACTACCCATCCTGCGGCCCGACCGCCCCGTCCGCATCGGCGAGGCGCCGGCCAACAACCTGAGCTGGCAGGAGGGTGAGCTCTTCGACAGCGACTTCAACAACTTCGCGCCCACGGTCGGCTTCGCCTGGGACCCGTTCGGCGACGGCAAGACCTCCGTGCGCGGCAACTTCCGCCTCGCCTACGACCGCACGAACACTTTCGTCTTCTCCTCTTTCATCTACAACACCGCGCCGGGCGCGACGGCCGGCGTCATCAACTCGAGCTACGGGGTGCAGGCTAACGAGCAGGGCCGGCTGCGCTTCGGGCTGCCGACGCTGACCCCGCCGGCCGGCCTGACGCCGGCGTCGCTGCGCCAGCCGCCGCCTTTCTCGAACAACAGCATCACGGTCGTTGACCCCTCGCTGCGCTCGCCCAAGACCTACCAGTGGGGCGCGAGCCTCCAGCGCGAGGTCGGCTGGTCTTCTGTCGTCGAGGTGAACTACATCGGGCGCAAGGGCGTCGGCCTCTACGGCGGCTACGACGTGAACCAAGCCAACATCTTCGCGCGCGACCCGCGCTTCGGCCAGAACTTCCTCGAAGCCTTCAACGCGCTGCGCGCCAGCTCCACCGCGACCAGCCCGCTCATCAACGCGCTGCTTACCGGCGACCCCAACAACAACGCCGGCACGACGCAGTTCCGCTCGCTCTTCTCGTCCGAGCTCAACCTCGGGTCGGTGGCGGCGGCCGCAGACTCGCTGGCGCGCCGCCTGACCCCCGGCTCGACCACCGTCCCCGTTATCGTCACCAACGGCTTCAGCCCCTTCTTCTTCCGACCCTACCCGCAGTTCTCGGGCGGGCTCAACGTCATCGACAGCAACGACTTCTCCTTTTACAACGGGCTGGAGTTGCAGCTGAGCCGCCGCTTCAGCCAAGGGTTGAGCTATCAGGCGTCCTACACGCTCGCGAAGTCCATGGACACGCGCTCGTTCGATCCGGCCTTCACCGTCGCCGGGCGCGGCACCACGCAGCTGGCCTCGAACACGCCCTACAACATCTACGACCGGCGGCTCAACTACGCCCGCTCGGACTTCGACCGCCGCCACTCGCTCCAAGGCTACGTCGTCTATGACATCCCGCTCGGCAGGGGGCGCCGCTTCCTCAGAGACGTCGGCCCGTTCGTGGACAGGCTCATCGGCGGCTTCGAGATGGCGGGCAGCTTCATATGGCAGTCGGGCCGCCCCTTCACCGTCTATTCCGGCACCAACACCATCAGCAACGTCCTACAGACGCCGGCGAACTGCAACGGCTGCTCGCCCGACCTCGGCTCGCTCGCGCAGGAGTCGGGGACGAACTTCTTCTTCACGCAGTCGCAGCGCGCGCTCTTCTCTGCGCCCGCGCCGGGCGAGATGGGCAACACGGGCCGCAACTTCTTCACGGGGCCGAAGCTCTTCAACCTCGACCTGATGATCGGCAAGAAGTTCTACCTGACCGAGACGAGCAACTTCGAGTTCCGCGCCGAGATGCAGAACGCCACGAACACGCCCGCCTTCGACTTCCCGACGGCGGTCATCACCAATAGCACCTTCGGGCGCATACGCGGGAGCGTGGTCAACACGGCGCGGCGCATCCAGCTGGCCGCCAAGTTCAACTTCTAGCGAGGGCGCGGCGGCGGCCGGGCTGGTTAGGCCGGCCGCCGCCGGCGCCCCTACGCCGGGTTCTTGTGTGCAAACTGTGAAGGCTCGCGCGGCACTCATCGCGGCTCTTATCTTTGCCCTGTCGCCGGCGCCCGCCGGCGAGGCACGGCAGTCCGCGCCCGCCTACGACCTCGTCATAAGGAACGCGCGTGTCGTTGACGGCACCGGCAACCCCTGGTTCCGCGCCGACGTGGCCGTCAAGGGCGGGCGCGTGGCGCGCGTCGGTTCGGTCGCGCCCGGAGAGGGCGCGCGCGTGATTGACGCGGCGGGGCGCGTGCTGGCGCCCGGCTTCATTGACGTCCACGCGCACGTCGAGAACATCTACAACCACCCCGCCTCGGAGAACTTCGTCCGCATGGGGGTGACGACGCTCGTGACGGGCAACTGCGGCGGCTCGGCCGTGGACGTGGGCGGCTTCCTCGGCCGGATAAGGGAGACGCCGCTCGCCGTCAACATCTCCACGCTCGTCGGCCACAATTCCGTGCGCCGCGAGGTCTTCGGCGAGGCTAACCGCGCGCCCACGACCGAAGAGTTGGCGAAGATGAAGTCGCTCGTCGAGCAGGCGATGCGCGACGGGGCGGTCGGCCTCTCCACCGGCCTCATATACGTCCCCGGCACCTACGCGAAGACCGACGAGGTGTTGGAGCTCGCGCGCGTGGCGGCCGCGCACGGCGGCATCTACGCCACGCACATGCGCAGCGAGGGCCTGAAAGTCGCCGACGCCATTCGCGAGAGCATCGAGATAGGCGAGAAGGCGGGCATGCCCGTCGAAATCTCCCACTTCAAGGTGAGCGCGCGGAAGCTCTGGGGCGGGAGCGAGAAGGCACTCGCGATGGTGCGCGAGGCTCGCGCGCGCGGCCTCTCCGTCACCGTGGATCAGTACGCCTACACGGCCAGCTCCACCTCGCTCGACTCGCGCATGCCCGACTGGGTGCTCGAGGGCGGGCGCGAGGAAGGGAAGAAGCGCTTGGCCGACCCGGCGCAGCGCTCGCGCGCCGCCCGAGAGATGAAGGAGGGGCTGAAGCAGTCGGGCTTCAAGGACTTCTCATACGCCGTGGTCGCGAGCTACCGGGCGAAGCCGGAGTACAACGGCAAGTCCATAGCCGAGATAACGAAGCTCGCGCGCGGGAAGTCTGACGTGGGCAGCCAGATCGAGCAGATAATCGAGATGTACGAGGCCGGCGGGGCGGCGATGGTCTATCACTCGATGAGCGAGGAGGACGTTCGCCGCATCATGCGCGAGCCCTTCACGATGATCGCCTCAGACAGCGGCGTGCGGCAGCTCGGCGAGGGCGTGCCGCACCCGCGCGGCTACGGCAACAACGCGCGAGTCCTCTCGGTCTATTCCCGCGAGCTGGGCCTCGTCACGCTCGAGGACGCCGTGCGGAAGATGACCTCGCTGCCGGCGCAGACCTTCTCCCTGCGCGACCGCGGGCTCGTGCGCGAGGGGATGGCCGCAGACCTCGTCCTCTTCGACGACGGAAAGGTCTCGGCGCCCTCGACCTACGAGAGCCCGCACCAGTACGCCGTCGGCTTCGACTACGTGATAGTCAACGGCGCCGTGGTCTTCGAGGGCGGGCGCATGACTGGCGAGCGGCCGGGGGCGGCGCTGCGGCGCGGGGGCGCCGCTCTGCTTTGATTACCTGATGCTGATAAACCGAAGGTCAAAACCTTAAGAGGAACTAAGAAGATGAAAAGACACTTGAGAGAGGGGCTGGGCGTCGTGCTGCTGGCCGTCGCCGTCAGCCTATGCCTCGGCGCCCCGACGCTCGCGCAGGTCACTGAGACCGCCGCCGAGGTCAACGGCCAGGTCACGGACTCGGCGGGCGCCGCGCTGCCGAACGCGACCATCGTCATCAAGAACGACGCCACGGGCGAGGAGCGCCGCGTGCAGGCGAACGAGGAGGGCATCTACCGCATCACGCCCCTCAACCCCGGCACCTACACTCTTACGGTCGAGCAGCAGGGCTTCAAGAAGTACGTCGAGACGGGCGTAACCCTTAACGCCAAGGACAGGCGGCTCTTGAACGTCGTGCTCGAGGCCGGGGCCGTGAGCGAGGTCGTCACGGTGACGAGCGAGCAGAACGTCGTGCAGGACAGCCCTACGAGCCAGACGCTCATCTCCGGCACGCAGGTCATGGAGATACCGCTCCAGAACCGCGACTTCACGAAGCTCCTGGAGCTGACGCCGGGCGTGAGCTCGAGCCTCGACGACGAGACCGGATTCGGCCTCGCCAACCGCTTCGACGTCTCCATCAACGGCATGCGCCGCAACTCCGTTAACGTCTTCGTTGACGGCGTGTCGAACACCGACGTGGGCTCCAACATCACTCTGCTCTCGACGCCCACGGTTGACTCCATCAAGGAGTTCAAGGTGCTGACCTCCAACTACACGGCCGAGGTCGGGCGCTCGGGCGGCGGGACAGTCACGCTCGTGACGCGCGGCGGCGAGAACCAGTTCCACGGCTCCCTCTACGACTTCGCGCGCAACGACCGCTTCAACGCCAACACCTTCTTCAACAACCGGCGCGGCCGCAACGCGACGACCGGCCTCCCGAACGCGCCGACGCCGCGCCTGCGCTACCACAACTTCGGCGGCACCTTCAGCGGCCCCGTCATGCTCCCCAACTTCGGCGTGGGCGACAAGTCTTACTGGAGCGGGCGCGACAAGACCTTCTTCTTCTTCTCCGAGGAGCAGCGCCGCATCACGCGCGGCATCACCGCCGCGACGGCCACCGTGCCGAGCCTCGCCGAGCGGAGCGGCAACTTCTCGGCCTTCCTCGGCCTGCCCATCTTCCGCGCCTCGAACGGGACGAGCTGCACGAGCGCCACGGTGCTCCCCGCGGGCGTCACCTGCACGACGACCCCGCTCAACGTCACCGACACGGCCGGCAACGTCATACAGGCGCGCGCCGGCATGGTCTTCCGCGCCGCGGACGGCCGCGCCTACGCCGGCAACATCGTGCCGACGAGCGACCTGAGCCCCATCGCGCTCTCGATAATGAACGCCTACCCGCTCCCCAACACGGGGACGAATCAGTTCGTCCACTCGCCCATCAACGCGCTCAGGACCCAGCAGGAGTCCATCCGCATTGATCACAACTTCAACGACGACCACCGCCTCTTCGGGCGCTACACGCACGACCTGAACCGGACGCAGGAGCCGTCCGGCCTCTTCACCACCAACAACGTCCCGAACTTCGGCACCACCAACACGCGCATACCCGGCATGACGTTCGTCGCGTCGCTCACGAGCGTCATCTCCCCGACGCTCGTCAACGAGGCGACCTACAACTTCTCGTCGAACCTCATCGGCTCGGCCGTCGTGGGCCGCAGCCGCCAGTCCGACTTCCCAGGCGTCGAGAACATCCCCGAGGTCTTCGAGGAGAACAACGCCGGGGTCATCCCGCAGGTAAACTTCACCAGCGCCCACTCGAACCTGAACACGCTCCAAGGGTTCAACATCGCCTACAAGAACCAGGTCGTGCGCGACACGGTGACGTGGACGCGCGGCAACCACACCTTCAAGTTCGGCGGCGAGGCCTCCTGGGAGCTGAAGGACGAGAACGCCAACAACATCACGCAGGGCCTCTTCAACTTCTCCGGCGTGCGCTCGCGCGGCACCTCGTCGGGCATCAGCCTGTCGCAGACGGGCCTCGCCTTCGCGGACTTCCTGACGGGCCGCGCCGAGAGCTACACGGAGGACGAGTTCGACGTGACCGTCAACCTCCGCTTCGGCCGCCGCGAGTTCTTCGTGCAGGACACCTGGAAGTTCAGGCCCAACCTGACCTTCGACTTCGGCGTGCGCTACCAGTACTTCGTCCCCGTCACGGACGTTAATAACGTGCTCACGTCGTTCGACCCGGCGCTTTACAGCCGCGCCAACGCCCCGGCCTGCGTGACGGCCTCCTGCGCCAGCTTCGTGCGCGGCACCGGCGACCCGCTCAACGGCATAGCGCGCGCCGGCGTCAACTCCCGCTTCGGCCGCTCCATCTACCCGTCGGACAAGAACAACTTCAGCCCGCGCGTCGGTCTTGCCTGGGACCCGTTCAAGCAGGGCAGGACGGTCATCAGGATGGGCTACGGCTTCTACTACGACCAGCCGCTCGTCGGCATATTCGAGCAGAACGCCTTCGTCAACCCGCCCTTCAACAACCGCTTCGCCTTCAGCGGCGCTAACGTCACGTTCACCAACCCGACCGGCGGCGCTTTGGGCGCGCTCCCGGCGCGCGACCTCATCGCCAGCGCCCCCGACTTCGAGACCCCGACCATCCAGCAGTGGTCGCTCGGCGTCCAGCATGAAGTCGTTCGCAACGTCGTCGCCGACCTCTCCTACGTCGGCACGAAGGGCGACAACCTCATCCGGCCGCTCGACATCAACCAGCCGCAGCCGGCCGACGTGGCGCGCGTCGGGATAGCCAACGTCAATACCGTCCGCCCGTTCCTCGGCTACCGCCGCATCACCTGGCGCGAGACGAGCGGCAAGTCGCGCTACCACGGAATGCTCTCGACCATCAGCTACCGCCACGGCAGGGGGCTGAGCCTTACGGCGAGCTATACCTTCAGCAAGAATCTGACGGACGCCACGAACGACCGCGATGCCGTCGACTTCCCGCAGAACCCGCTCAACTACCGCGCCGAGTACGCCGTGGCGCGCACCGACCGCCCGCACATCTTCTCGGCCAGCTACGTCTATGAGCTTCCGTTCTTCACGAGGGACTCGAACACGTGGAAACGCACGATTCTGGGCGGGTGGCAGATAGCCGGCATCACCGACATCACGTCGGGGCAGCCCGTCGCCCGCGTCGGCATCGCGGCGGCGCAGCCGGCAGGCGGCCTCGCCACGGGCTTCTACCCCACGATGATCGCCAACCCGAACGGCGGGCGCGCCGGGCAGATTGACCCCGCGACGGGCCTGCCCTTCATATTCGACCCGGCGGCGTTCGCCGTCCCGGCGGCCGGCTCCTACGGCAATACGCCGCGCGCCTTCGCACGCCTGTTCGGTCGCAACCAGACCAACATGACCCTGACTAAGAACATCTACTTCGACGAGGATCAGGGAGTCCGCCTTCAGCTACGCGCTGAGGCCTTCAACATCTTCAACCATACGCAGTTCACCGGCGTCCAGACCAACCTGGCCGACTCCGCCTTCGGCCGCCCGACGGGAACGCGCCTCCCGCGCGAGTTCCAGTTCGGCGCGAAGATAAGCTTCTAGCCGGGCGCCGAGACGACCCACACGCGCCCGCGGGGCTTCCAAGTGAAACCCCGCGGGCGCGCGCCTTTTTCGGGGCGGCGTGAGGATTTGACGATGAGCAAACCCGAAAGTTTACTGCTGCGCGGCTCCCGCGTGGTTCTGCCCGACCGGGAGGCCGAGGGGCTCGCGGTTCTCGTGGAGGGCGGGAGGCTCTCGCGAGTCGCGCGCGAGGCGGAAGTGGGCGGCGCGGGCGCAACTCGCGAGCTAGACCTCTCGGGCCTCACGCTCTACCCCGGCTTCGTTGACGTTCACATACACGGCGCCGTCGGCGTTGACGCGAACGACGCCGCGCCCGAAGACCTGCACCGCGTCGCGCGATTCCTTGCGCGAAACGGCGTCACGACCTGGCTCCCGACGCTCGTCCCCGACACGGAAGAGGCTTACGGGCGGGCCGCCCGCGCAATCGGCGAGCTGATGAATGCCGAGGGCGACCTCGCGCCGGCCGCTTCCGCCGCGGGCGTCCATTACGAAGGCCCCTTCGTCAACCTTAAACAGTGCGGCGCGCTGCGCACGCGCTTCTTCCGAACTTACTCGGGGCCGCGCGACTTAGACGCTTTGGCCGTCCCTCCGGCCGCGGGCGCCGTACTGATGATGACGCTAGCGCCCGAGATGGACGGCGGCATCGCGCTCGTCAGAGAGCTCGCGCGCCGCGGCTGGGTCGTCTCCGTCGGCCACACGCGCGCGGGCGTAGAGACGCTCTCGCACGCGCTCGCGGCCGGCGCGCGCCACATGACACACTTCCCGAACGCGATGTCGCCGCTGCACCACCGCGACCCCGGCCCCGTGGGCTGGGGCCTCGTCACGGACGAAGTCACGCTCGACCTCATAGCCGACGGCGTCCACAGCGACCCACTCATGCTCCGCCTCGCCATACGCTGCAAGACGCCCGCGCGCGTCTCTCTGATAAGCGACTCGGTCGCGCCCGCCGGGCTCGGCGACGGCGAGCACCGCGTCTGGGGCGAGACTATAAGGGTCGAGGGCGGCCGCACCATGAACGAGCGCGGGAGCATCGCCGGCTCCGTCATCACGATGCTCGACGCCGTCCGCACCGTCACAGGGCTGGGCCACCCGCTGCACGAAGTCGCGCGCATGGCCTCGCTCAACCCCGCGCGCCTCGTCAGCCTCGGCCGGGACCGCGGCTCAATCGAGGAGGGGAAGCGCGCAGACCTCGTCGCCCTCGACGCGCAGGGGCGTGCACGCCTCACCCTCGTCGCGGGCCGCGTCGCCCACGACGCGCTCTAAAGTGACTGCGGAATTGAAAGGCGGAGAGGGTTGATGACAGCGCTGCCGTCATCAACCCTCTCCGCCTTTCAATTCCCCGATCAGCAATCGTCAGGGCTTGTTGACGCCCTCGGAGGCGCGCTTCTCGTTGTGAAGCTGCTTGGCGCGCTCAAGCTCGCGCTCGCCCTCATCCTTCCGGCCCATGCGCAGGAGCAGCCGCCCGAGCTGGAAATGGCCGTCGGCGATGCTGTCGTCTAGCCTGACGGCCTCGCGAAGCTCGCCGGCCGCGCGCTCGAGCTCGCCCACTTGCGCGAGCGCGCGCCCCAGCGTGAAGCGCGCCTC
>DASPKR010000396.1:0-7116 GCA_035627975.1 Pyrinomonadaceae bacterium
CGTCGGCTCGCGCCCAGGCGTGCGCTCGCAGTGGGAGCGCGTGCCGCCTGACGGCGCCGCCTGCGGCGTGCTCGCCGAGCGCGCCTTGACGCGCGGGGCCTGGGTCGCGCCCGCCAACGAACTGCTGCGCGGCGTTGTAGCGCTCTCGCCGGGAATTGCGCCGGAGCGGCGGCTCGACTTGCAGGAGGCGCGCGTGAACCTCGCTCGGCAGGAGCCACGCGGCTTCGTCGTCCTTTGCGCAGACACTCTAAGCGCGGACGAAGACCTCCGGCCGATAAACGTCCGAAGGCTGCTGATACTCCTTCGGAGGCTCGCGCTCCGTCTCGGCTCGCGCTACGTCTTCGAGCCCAACGACGGGACGTTCCGGCGCGGCGTGCAGCGAGGCTTCGAGGCGATGCTCGGCCACATGCACGCGCGCGGGGCCTTCGCGGGCCGCACGGCCGCGACCTCCTTCCAGGTCGTGACGGACGAGACTCTCAACACGCCGCAGAGCGTCGAGCAGGGCCGCTTCATCGTCGAGCTGAAGGTGGCGCCGTCGCTCCCGCTCAGGTTCCTGACCGTCCGCCTCGTGCAGACGGGAGACCGCTCGCAGGTCACGGAGGCGATTTAGCAGATGGCAAACTCGGCCAACGAGAGGGTCGCGAGCCCGTTCACCAACTTCAACTTCTCGGTGGAGATTTCCGTCCCCGGCGTCTCGCAGGCACTGTGCAGCGCTGCCTTCGCCGAGTGCGACGGGCTCGAGATGAGCATAGAGGTCAAGACCATTCGCGAGGGCGGGAACAACGGCGCGCAGATACGACTGGCCGGCCCCGTCACCTACGGGCAGTTGACGCTGAAGCGCGGCATGACTTCGAGCTTCGAGCTCTGGGACTGGTTCGAGAAGACGATGAGCGACGCGCGGCTACGCGCCGACGCAGAGGTCGTCCTGCTCTCCGAGGACAAGAAGGAGCGCGCGCGCTTCATCCTCTCGCGCTGCGTCCCCGTCAAGGTCAGGGCTCCTTCGCTGAACGCGAAGGACGGCGCCGTCGCCATCGAGGAGCTTCAGCTCGCCTACGAATCTATGAAGGTCAAGCGGCCGGGCGGCGCGGGCGGCGGGATAGGAATCTCCGCGGGCGTCTCCGTCGGCGTCGGCGCGTCCTTTAGCGCGAGCGCTTCGATAAGCGCCGGCGCGTCCTTCGAGGCCGGCGCTTCTGTTGAGGCGGGCGCATCCTTCAACGCGGACGCTTCGCTGGGGGCCGACTCTTCGGCGAACTTCTCGATAGGGTAGGAGGGGATTTCGTGACGGCTAACATCGCGAGGGCGAAGCTGGTAGAGCTCACTCCGAAGGGCGTCGAGATGACGGACACCGCCGTCGAGGTGCAGTTCAACCCCGAGACGCTCAGCGTGGTTTACAGCAACAGCGTCGTCACCCCGGCCGGCAACAACAGCCCGAAGACGGACGCGGGCGGCGGGGGCGGCGCCGTGGGCGACCAGCGCGGCAGCGCGGCGATGCAGCACACGGGGCAGGGGACTACTCGCTTCAGCGTGCAGCTATGGTTCGACGTGACGGGCGTGCTGCCGCAGGCCAAGCAGGGGGTGACGGACGTGCGCGACCTGACGAAGGATGTCGTCTATTTCATCAAGTCGAAGACGGACAGAGACCCGCCCGTCCCGCCGATGATGAGCTTCCAGTGGGGCTCGTTCCGCTTCGACGGCATCGTCCAGTCCGTTGACGAGACGCTCGAATTTTTCTCGGCCAACGGCACGCCTCTGCGCGCGAAGGTGGGCCTGAGCATGCAGCAGAGCGACGTGGTGATGCCCGCGGGCGGGGGCAAGGGCCTCGGCCCCCCCGGCGCGCCCGGAGGCGGCGCGGCCTCTCCTGGGACGAAGCCGCTCTTCCAGGCGCAGGCCGGCCTCTCGCTCCAGGCGTCGGCCTCTGCGAGCTTCGGCGCAAGCGCCGACTGGCAGGCAATCGCCACCGCCAACAACATCGAGAACCCTCGCTTCCTAGAGCCCGGGCAGTTGATAGACATGAACGCGAAGGCGTCGGCGTCCGCCTCGGCCTCGGCGTCGCTCACGGGTTCGGCGTCGGCCTCTTTCGAGCTTGGATAGGGGGAAGCGTATGGGAGTCGTGATTCAGGACATGGACGTTATCTCGCGCAAGGCCGACGACGACGCGGCGCCGCAGCCCGCGCCCGATGCGGGCGAGGCGCAGCCGCACGGCATGACGGCGCGAGACATCGAGCGCGTCGTCGAGCACAGGGAGGAGCGCTACGAGCGCGTGCGCGCGCACTGAGGAGTGGGATGCCGTTCGACGTTGAAGCCGTGTATCGCTCGACCCGCCCGGCCGTCGAAATTGACGGGCAGCCGGCGGAGTCTCTGACCGCGGGGCTCAACTCCCTGACCATCGTCGAGACGACGGACGGCCTCTACCGCTGCGAGGCCCTCTTCGGCAACTGGGGCGAGCGGGACGGCAGCGTCGGCTTCCTCTACTTCGACCGCGCGACGCTCGACTTCGGCAAGCCCTTCAAGATCAAGCTCGGCGACTCGACGCTGTTCGACGGGCGCGTGATGGGGCTCGAAGGGCAGTTCGGGGCGGGGAGCGCGCCGCAGATAAACGTCCTCGCCGAAGACCGCCTGCAGGACTTACGCATGACGCGCCGCACGCGCACCTTCGCAGACGTGACCGACGCAGATATTTTCAACCAGATCGCCGGCGAGCACGGCCTAACCCCCTCGGTTGACTTGAGCGGCCCCACCTACAAGGTGCTCGCGCAGGTGAACCAGAGCGACCTCGCCTTCCTGCGCGAGCGCGCCCGCAGCGTTGACGCAGAGCTTTGGGTCGAAGGCTCGACCCTTAACGCGAAGAAGCGCGCAGACCGCGACGCCGGCACCATAAAGATGATTCACGGCGGCAAGCTCTTCGACTTCACGGTAGCGGCCGACCTCGCCATGCAGCGCACGAGCGTCAGCGTCTCGGGCTGGGACGTTGCGAGCAAGGACGAGATTAAGTTCGAGGCCGACGACTCCGCGCTCGGCGGCGAGCTTGGCTCGGACGAGAGCGGCGCGAGCATACTCCAGTCCGCGCTCGGCGACCGAAAGGAATCGCTCACGCACACAGTCCCCTTGAGCAGCGACGAGGCGCAGGCCGCGGCCGAGGCTTTCTTCCGTATGAGCGCGCGCCGCTTCCTCGTCGGGCGCGGCACGGCCGAGACGAGCGCAGACCTTCGCGTCGGCTGCTTCCTGGACTTGCAGGGCCTCGGCGACCTCTTCAGCGGCAAGTACCACGTCACCGAAGTCCGACACATGTTCGACCTATCGAACGGCCTGCGCACCGAGTTCAGGGCCGAGCGGCCCGGCATCGGCACACCTTAAAACGGCGAAAAGGCACAGGGGATGCGAGGAACACTATCACTTGAAGGCGTCATAGAAGCGCGGCAGACGGCGGGCTTGGGCGGCCGCTGGTACGGCGTCTTCCCCGCGCTCGTGAGCGACATTGTTGACCCGGAGGGGCAGGGGCGCGTCAAGGTCACGCTCCCGTGGGCGCCCGACACTGCCGGCGCGAAGTACGACACGTGGGCGCGGCTCGCGACCTTCATGGGCGGGAACAATAGAGGGAGTTGGTTCATCCCCGACGTGAACGACGAGGTGCTCGTAGTCTTCGAGGCGGGCGACCCGCGGCGGCCTTACGTCATCGGCGGCCTCTGGAACGGCACCGACGCCCCGCCCGACTCAATGGACGGCGCGGGCAACAACTTCCGCAAAGTGCTGCGCTCGCGCAACGGCGTCAAGGTCACGCTGGACGACACCGACGGGCAGGAGAAGATGATTCTCGAGACGCCCGGCGGGCAGAAGATAACGATGAAGGACGGCCCCGGCGCCGTCGAGATAGTTGACAGCAACGGCAACTCAATAAAGCTCGAGACGAGCGGGATAACCGTGACGGCCTCGGCGAAAGTCACCGTGAACGCAACGCTCGTGCAGGTCTCGGCGAGCATGGTGACGGTGGACGCCGGCATGTCGAAGTTCAGCGGCGTCGTGCAGTGCGACACGCTGATCAGCAACTGCGTCGTCAGCGCCTCGTACACGCCGGGCGCCGGCAACATCTGGTGAGCCTTCGGAAGATGGAAGACATAGTCCAGTGGACGAACCCTTCGCCCATGTGGCCGGCCTCGGGCGGCGACACGGCGGGCGCAGGCGACATCGCCGAGACGCGCCGCGCGATGCGTCGGCCGGCCATCCTGCGCTTCGCCACAGACACCTTCATGGAAGACCTGTCGGCGCTGATGGAGAACGAGCCGTGGCGGCTGGGCGAGTTCGTCGCCAAGCCCGAGACGTGGCGCGGGCCTTTGACGACGCCCGCTCCCGCCGAGCGCGTGCCGCGCTTCCTCCTCAAGAACGAGCGCTTCGCCAAGCTCGTAGGCGCGCGGGCCGGCGCTAACTTCCGGGCCGCGGGGCTGGCTTTGAAAACCGGAGCGAGCGGCGGCGGCAACGGCGGCGGCCCGGAGGTCGAAGACGGCGAAGAGAAGCCGACGCTCAAGCTCTACCAGCCGGCGCACCAGCGCTACTACATGATCGCGGGCTGCCTCGTCTGCCGAAGGCCGGGCCTGCCGGACAAGGCTTTGCAGACGAACCGCGAGGAGCGCGTCACGTTCGTCATTCGCAGGCTCATGCCCTCCGCGCCGGGCTCTGCGCCGCAGGCCAACGCGGCCGTGAAGGGCTTCGACGAGCACGCCTTCGTCAACAAGAGCTGGCAGAAGCTCACTGGTACGGCCAGGCAGTTGGCCGAGGGCGAGGATCAGCCGGCCCTCTCGCCCCTGAGCTTCACTGACGGCGCGGGCCGAAAGCGGCGAATGCTGGTCGGGCTGATACCCGTCGCAAAGCGCGAGGCTTACATGGGCGCGCCTCCGGCCCCCGCGGGGGGCGCAGGCGCGGCGTCGCCGGGCGTCTTGGCGAAGACGGAACGCAAGATGCTCTTCCGCTCTCAGGTCGGCGAGCCCTGGAAGCGCATCATCGAGACGGCCTTCACGACGAGCAAGTCCCTCGACCTCTCGGGCCTCGACGACGACGACAAGCCCGACGACGCGCAGCGCAGCCGCCAGCGCAAGGAGGCGCGCGAGCAGGCGCAGATTTCGTCCTGGTACGTTCTGCTCGACTTCGCGAAGTTCCTGAAGCAGTTCGTGCCGAAAGTTTGGGACGCGATAGACGGCAGGCAGCCGGCCTCGTCGCTGACGGAGATTGCCGAGCAGAATCTCTACGAGGCGCTCGGCAATGTCCAGGTTACCGCCGCGCTGAAGGCGGCGCTACTCTTAAACCAGCCCTTCTTTCTGCCGCAGCCGGCCTACGCAAGCGACGACGTGCCGGCTTCGATGCGCGACGCCCTCAAGCTCGCTCTCGCGCAGGAGAAGCTACTGGACGAGGTCTCGACGCCGTACGACCGCGAGAACTCCGCGAAGGCAGCCGCCTGGCCGCCCTTCATCTTCCCGCTCGCGGACCCCGACCCCGCCCTCTTCCAGAGCGCCCCCTCGCTCGCCAACGGCATCCCGCCGCTCGGCGAGGCCGATTTCGTCAAGCCAGACGAGGTCATCGCCGAGGCGAACGACGCGGCGAAGCAAGAGCTTCTGGACGGCGTTGACGACATGACCGCCCTCGTCGTCCGCGCGATGCCGAAGGAATCGAGCGCGCCCGCGCCGCCTCCGCCGCTCGCGTCGCAGCCGCTCCTCGACCCCTCCATGCGCGAGGGCCTCTTCGTCGTCCGCTGCGTCTATGAGCGGCCCCTCTGCGAGCCGTTCGAGCCGCCCGAAGTAAGCGACCCGAGCGAGCCGTTCCAGATGGCGGGCTTCTTCGACCCGGACGCGCCGGCCCGGCCCATACGCATCGCGCTCCCGATTGACACCTCGCCCGCGGGCCTACGGAAGTTCGACAAGAATACCGCCTTCATGATCTCGGACGTGCTCTGCGGGCAGATTCAGCGCATGAAGAGCCTGACCTTCGGCGACCTCGTGCTCTCGGTTCTGCCGTGGCCTTTTCACAAAGACCTGTCCGCCGCCGCCCCAGACTCGGGCGCGTGCAAGTCGGGCGGGAATCTCGAGATAGGGATGATCTGCTCGCTGTCGCTGCCGATAATCACCATCTGCGCGCTGCTGCTGCTGATCATCATCGTCTTCCTGCTCGACATAGTCTTCAAGTGGATTCCTTACTTCTTCATCTGCTTCCCTATACCGGGGTTCAAGGGCAAGAAGTGAAAAGGAGACTCGTATGAGCGCGGGCCGAATATTCGGGCGCGGGATAGCCTTCCCGCCGCGCGTCGGGAGCGACGGGCGCGTGGCCTGGTCGGAGGGCGAGGCGAACGTGCGCGAGGCGATACGGATAATTCTGATGACGGAGCGGCGCGAGCGCATAAGGCTCCCCGACTTCGGCGGCGGCGTCGGCCTATACCTCTTCGAGCCGAACACGGTCGCCACCCGCGCGAGGATAAAGGACTGGATGACGCGCGCTCTCAAGGAGTGGGAGCCGCGCATCGTCGTCGAGTCCATTGCCGTCGAGGAAGACCCGGAGGACAGGCAGGCCGCCGTCGCCACCATCACCTACAAGCTGGTGGCGACGCAGGCGCTACAGGCGATTCGCGTGAGCGTCACGCTGAACGGATGAAGGGTGTGAGGGACTATGCCGCTGCTGATCCCCAAGATTGACGACCGACGCTACCAGGAGCTTCTGGACGAGGCGCTGGCGCGCATACCCGTCCACAACCCCGAGTGGACGAACTTCAACAAGAGCGACCCCGGCGTCACGCTCCTCGAAGTCTTCGCCTTCATGGCGGAGAGCATCCTCTACCGCGCCAACCAGATACCCGAGCGCAACCGGCTGAAGTTCCTCTCGCTCCTCGGCGTCCCGCTACAGACGGCGTCGTCGGCGCGCGGCCTCGTCGTCTTCACGAACGAGCGCGGGCCGCTCTCCACCATCACGCTCAACCGCGACGTGGAAGTGCGCGCCGGGCAGGTTCCGTTCCGCACCACCCACGGCCTCGACGTGCTGCCCGTCGAGGGTCAGGTCTATTACAAGCGCCCGGTGGAGAACCCTTCGACCAAGGTGCGAGAGTATTACGAGCAGCTCTACGCTTCGTTCAAAGACCCGGAC
>DASPKR010000397.1:0-2808 GCA_035627975.1 Pyrinomonadaceae bacterium
CGGAGCGCGCCAAGCGCGGCTATGACCGCGTCGAGCGCGTCGCCCCCGCCGTTGCGCATGATGCGCAGGCGGTCTGTGCTGTTGATGTGAAGGTGCGTGGCGAGGCCGTCGAGTATCTGCCGCCGCACGCGCCTGCGCTTCCGTGTGAGCGGGCCGCCCTCGGGCTGCTTGTAGTTCTGGTGCGGAAGGCCCATGCGCTTTAAGGTTGAAGCCGGGCAGGCTTCGACGAGCACCCTGCGCGCCGTCGCGAGCCGGCCGTACTGGAAAGGTAAGATGGCTGTGTGGCGACGGCCGCGGACGGGGCCGAGCACGTCTCGCATGCCGTAGAAGGTCTGGTAGATGATGCGGTAATGGTAGGGGTCGAAAGGCGCCTTCTCTTCAAGGTCGGTCAGGCGCCGTACGTGCTTCTCCCTGCCCAGCCCCTCCGCGCGGCGAATGCATTCGAGCCCGACGCCGTAGTCGTCCTCGCCCCACTCGCGCAGGAAGTCGAACTGCCGCGCCCAGCGCTCGCCGCCCATGACCTCGACTGGCAAGCCGAACGGGAAATCCAGCGCCCACAGAGCGCTCTCCGACCCCGCAATCAACTCAACCAGATGCCCCAGCGCGCCCGCCCTCTCCGCCGTCCCGCAAAGGTCTTCGAGCCGCGCGAGCGTCGTCAGCTTATAAGGGCTCTCCCCCGCCCTGCGCCCGTTGCGCTCGACGCGAGCCACCCAGGTGTTCCGCCCGGCGAGGCGCGCCCCGCTGAAATCAACGCCGTAAATCGCCTTGAACCGCAAACCTGACTCCCCCGCGCTCGTCCCCTTTGTTGTGCGGCGGCAGGGGCGGCGCCGACGCACGTCGAGGCCGCCCCGCCGCGGTGATTCTCATGCCGCCGAGCCTTTTGCCATCTCGGCGTCCATGCGCCGCTTGACCTCCTCGGGCGAAAGGTCTTCGACGTGCGTTGCGATGTGCCAGTGGTGGCCGAAGGGGTCTTGCACGCCGCCGGCACGGTCGCCGTAGAACTGATCCTTAACGGGCCGGGTAAGCTTGGCACCGGCGGCGATTGCCCGCTCGACGCGCGCGTCCACGTCCTCGTCGTAGATCATGAAGTGAGCGGAGTTGCCGCCGACTGTGTGCGGGCTTCGGAAGTCGAGCTCGGGGTGCTCGTCGGCGAGCATGATGACGGAGTCGCCGATCCTTATCTCGGCGTGACCTATCTTCCCGCCGCCGGGCGCCTCCATGCGCATTATCTCGGTAGCGCCGAAAGCCTCCTTGTAGAACTCGATTGCGCGGGCGGCGCCGTCAACACAAATGTAAGGCGTCACGTTGTGATAGCCTTCGGGCCGATAGTTCGCTTTGTCAGACATGCCTTTCTCCTTCCACAGGTTCTAATCTGTTCGGGAGTGCCAGATTGATGTCGGATTGGGCCGGCCTTGACCGGCCCGCAAGCGAGGTTCCCGAATTGCGAAAAGACCCGCGGCGGCGGCCGGGGCATGAGAAAGGCGCCCGGCAACCTGAGTTGCGAGCGCCTCAAGAATGTCCGGCCGTGCCGCTTCGTTTACTTCCGGCCCTTGCGGCCGCGCGCGTCGGTGCCGGGCGCGGAGAACTGGGCGTAGGCGACGCGGAACAGCTCGGAGAGGGCCTTGGCGGTCTCGGGGTTGAGGTTGCGGTCCGCCCGCAGGTGCGCCTCGACGATGTCGGGCGTGGCCTCGTGCGGGAAATAGACGACGGGCGATGCGGCCTCGGAGCCGTCCGCGGGCTGCGCGCCCATCACGCGCTCCATCGGCATGTTGAGCCAGGCCGTCAGGCGCGCGATGTTGTCGGCGTCGGGCTTGCCCGTGCCGTTCTCTATGCGCGAGAGCGTCGAGGCCGACACACCCGTCTCGTCCGCCACGTCGCGAAGGCTCAGGCCCATCTCCTCGCGCTTGCGGCGTATGGCGCGCCCCAACTCCACCGTATTTACTAAGCTTTTCGACTGATCTGCCATTTTCGGCCTCCTCATCCGGGCGCCGCTTCGCCGTCCGCCGTAACCACCGCGGGCGGGCGCGCCCATTCGACACCCCTGAAAATAGCACAAGAAAATCCCAGACGCAACACCTTGTTTTATGCTTGCAACAAACGGGAACCCGTGGTACACTGTTTCACGTATGAAACAGCACGGGGAGACGACAATAAAGCCCCGGCCGTTTCAGTAAGGAGAAAAAGGGTGAGCGACGCAATCTGGGAGACATTCGACAGTCTTTTCAAGACGGTGCACAGGCAGGGCCGGCGCGTCGAGGAGTTGGAGCGCAAGGTCTCGGAGCTCGAGCGCCGCTTGCAGGAGCGCCCCGCGCTGGCGCCGCAACCCTCGGCGCTGGAACAGGTTAGCGAAATGCCGGCCGAGAAGGCGGCTTGAATCAGGGGAGCAGTTTTGACGGAGGTTTGAAGGCAATGGCAGCCGTTCTCGACAAGAAATCTTTGATGCGCGACAAGCGCGCGCAAGGCATAGCGGCGATGGGGCTTGTGAACCGCGAGGGCGACCGCTTCCGCGTCACCACGCCCACTCTGCGCGGCCGCCGGGCCAGCTACGAAGTCTGGCGCGACGAGGCGGGCAAGGTTCGCTGTACGTGCCTGGAGTTCGAGGAGCAGTCGGCCGCCGATGCCTCGTTTCGCTGCGAGCACATTCTCGCTGTCAAGCACGCCCTTTTGAACAAGAGCACGGAGGCTGCCGCCACCGCAAGGCAGCCGGCCGTCTCGAAGACGGCCGCCCCGCAGGCGCAGGGCGGCGGCAAGCAGGACGTTGCGGCGGAGACGCCCAACACACAGACGAAGGACGCATCCGAGAAGCGC
>DASPKR010000398.1:0-4614 GCA_035627975.1 Pyrinomonadaceae bacterium
AGAGACGATGAAGGCCGCGACCGACCGCCTGCGCTCCGGCATCTCCTTCGGCGTCTTCGCCGAGGGGACCCGCGCGCGGCCCGGCCAACTCCTTCCCTTCAAGAAGGGCGCCTTCTACATGGCGCGCGACGCGGGCGTGGCTGTAGTCCCCGTAGCCATCAAGAACACCGACGCGCTGATGGGCAAGGGGACTGGCGTGGCGCGGCCCGGCACCATCGAGATGGTTCTGCTGCCGCCGATTGAGACGGCGGGCGTGGTGACGGACGAGGACGTGGCGCGCCTCGCCAGGCGCACCAACGCCCTCATCGCGGAGGAGTTAAAGAAGGGTTAGACGGGCGCGGGCTTCAGGGCTTGGGCTTCGCCGCGGGCGTGGGCGAAGGGGAGGCCGAAGGGTCTTTGCCCTTCACGTCGTCGCCGAGGTCGTCGGTCTCGATGACGCGAACCTTGCCTTTGACCGGCTCGAAGTCCGTGTACTTGACGCGCATGCGGACGCGCACGACCTGCCCGCTCTTGAAGACCAGCTCGTCGTCGGCGTAGGTGTAGGTCGGGAACCAGTACTTGCCGTCAATGTGCTCGCGGTAGGTCTCGAACGTGGGGAAGCGCTGATCGAACTCGGGGACGCCCTTGCCCTTCGCCTTCACAATCTGGAAGTCCCTGTCGTCAACCCACACGCGCCCCTGGAAGAAGCGCTGCGGCGTCTTCGACTTCTTCAGCTCCTTCAGCCGCTTCTGGTCGGAGAGGACTTTCGGCGTCACGTCGAAGACGTAGGTGTCGAGCTCGTCAACGCGCTCCTTGCCAACGTAGGCGATGTTGTACTCGTGCAGGTTCGACGCCTCGAGCGCGAACACCTGCACGCCGCCGAGGTCGTCGAGGTCTTCGTTCGAGATGGTTATCTGCGTGAGCGTGGGGATCGGGAAGTGGAGAATCTTCTCGTAGCGCTTGCCGGTGTCGTCGAAGACGAAGCGCGAGACGCGGTGGTACTCGCCGGAAATCTGCCCGCCGAGCGGCTCGATGGTCTGTATGACGGCGTCGCGCTTGAAGCTGTACTCGTTGAGGGCCTTGCGGAACTCCGACTCCCTGCGCGCGAACGAGCGGATGATGCCCTCCACGTCTTCCGGCGCGCCCGAGCGGTTGACGACCGTCGTCGCCTGGGCGCCGCCCTGTTGCTGCCGCGCGCTCGCCGCCGATGCCGCGCCCACGACGGCCACGGCTATTGCTAACAAAAACACTCTTTTCATAACTTTTTTGATGAGCTTCTGGGAACCGGGGACGGCTCGGGCGTGCCTGCCCCCAACGAGATTTTAGAGGCCGCCCGCCGAGCGCATATTTCGATGCGCCCGCCCCGCGCGGTGTTGCCACCCCGGATTTAACCGACGAAGTCGGCCGCGACGCGGTGCGGGATTATGCCGCGCTCGTGGCCCTCGTCGAGCAGGCGCTGGACGGCTAGTCGCCCGCGCTCGGTGTAGTCGAGCGTGAGCTGGTTGACCCACATGCCGACGAAGCGGTCGGCCGTCGCCTCGTCCATGTCGCGCGCGAACTGCATCGCGTACTGGAGCGCGTCGCGGCGGTGCTCCAGCGAAAAGCTTATTGACTCGCGCAGGTGTCGCGACACGAGCGCAATCGTCTCCTCACCAAGCCCGCGGCGCACGGCATTGCCGCCCATCGGAAGCGGCAGCCCCGTCCTCTCCTTCCACCACTCGCCCAAGTCAACCACCTTGTGAAGCCCCAGCTTCTGGTAGAAGAGCTGCCCCTCGTGTATGAGGAGGCCGGCGTCCGCGCGCCCCTGCTGCACGACCTCGATTATCCGGTCGAAGGGGACGACCTCGTAGGCGAAGTCGGGGTTGAGTATGCGCAAGGAGAGAAAGGCGCTCGTGAGCGTCCCCGGCACAGCGACCTTCAGGCGAGGGAGGTCTTCGACCGAATGCGGCTCGCGCGCGACGACGATGGGGCCGTAGCCCTCGCCGATGGAGGCGCCGTGCGGGAGCAGCGCGTACTTGTCGGAGATGTATGCGTATGCGTGGAAGCTCACGGCCGTCACGTCATAGACGCCGCGCATCGCCTTCTCGTTCAAGGTCTGTATGTCTTCGAGCACGTGCTCGTAGCGCAAGCCCCCCGTGTCAATCTTGCCCGTCGCCAGGCCGTAGAACATGAAGGCGTCGTCGGAGTCGGGCGAGTGCGCGACGGTAATCGTGCGCGCCTGCGTCTGTGTGCTTGCCAAAATATTCCTTCCCTCTTTTCAGCCCGACGATTTGCCGCGGGGCCGTCTCACGCGAGCCGCGCCCGCTCTTCGGGCCAGCGCCTGTGCGCCTCGGAAACTGCGGCGAGGCGAGGGGGCGACACGTTCGACTTCTCGACGGGCCAGCCGAGGAGCGCCAGAAGCATCCTCTCGGCCGTCCAGCGCAGGTGCTCTCTTGCGCAGAGGAGGGCCGCGGCCGGCCTGCTCTCCAAAGGGTCGCCGTGGACGAGCCTGTGGCGAATCTCGAGAAGCGGCCACTCGTCGAGAGGCCCCGTCAGGGGCCAAAGGTCTGACAGCTCGACCCCGTGCCGTTCGCAGAACCTCTCGAACACGCGCGAGAAGGGCAGGCGGTTCAGCTCCCGCGTCTTCTCATAGACGAGCGCACGGCGCGCCGGCTCGCCCGCGAGCGCGGGGTGCTGCCTCAGCCAGTTTTTCAAGTCGCGCTCCATGCGCGTGAACTCTTCGCGGGGGACGATCTCGAACTCATCTTCGCCGCGCGAGAACGTGAGCGCCGCTTCGAGCGCCGAGAAGAGTATGACGAAAGAGCGCTCAACCGTCTCGCCCGGCAGCGGGACCGCGAAGCCGAGCGCACGCCTCAAGACCTCTTTCCGCCCCGCGCCCGCGAGCCGCCCGAGGGCGACGGCCGTGAACTCCGCGAGGTCGCCCGCCGCGATGAGACGGCCCGCGGCGTCGCCTTCATCATCCCCCTCGCCGGCCGTCTGACCGCGCGCGGCGAAGGAGAGTACCAGCGCGAGGTCATCCTGCCCCGCCTTCCCCGTCTCCGTGCTCGACTCTTCCAAGCGACCCCTACTCAGTCCTTCGACTTACCGTCGCCCCCGCTTGATGATGAGCTTCGTCGCCCTCTAAATCTCTTCGTTGGTCACGGGCAAATTCTCCTTCTCGCAGAGTCTTCGGGCGGGCGACGCGGAGTTTATCACGCGGGGACGGCCTCGCGCTCGACGGGGCGGTAGAGCGTGTCGCGCTCCACCGCTTCGAGCCCGGCGCCCTCGATGAGCGCGACTATCTCCTGCTTCGACATCTTCACCTCGTTCCCGGCCTCGACCGAGTAGCTGACGGTCAACTCGCCGCCCTCGGTGATGGTGCCGTCAAGGTCGTTCGCGCCGTAGTGTAGCGCGACCTGCGCGAGCCGCTTGCCGAGCATGACCCAGTAGGACTTTATGTGCGCGAAGTTGTCGAGCATCAGGCGCGAGACTGCCATCGTCTTCAGGGAGTCCACGCCCGTGGGGCCGGGCAGGTGCGAGAGCTTCGTCCCCGGCGGGTAGAAGGCGAGCGGGATGAAGCACTGGAAGCCGCCGGACTTGTCCTGCTGCTCGCGCAAACGGACGAGGTGGTCAACGCGGTCTTCTATCGTCTCGACGTGGCCGTAGAGCATCGTCGCGTTGGTCTTCAGGCCCGCCGCGTGAACCTTGCCGGAAAGCTCCAGCCAGCGCTCCGCGCCCGTCTTGTGCGCGCAGATGGAGGAGCGCGTGGGCTCAGCGAAAATCTCCGCGCCCCCGCCGGGGCATGAGCCCATGCCGGCGGCCTTCAACTGCCCGATCACCTCCTCGTCCGACATCTTGTAGAAGTGCGCGAAGTGGTCGAGCTCAACCATCGTCCAGGCCTTTAGGTGCAGGCGCGGGTAGCGCGACTTGATGGACGAGAGCAGGTCTGTGAAGTAGCTGAACGGCAGCTTGGTGTTGAGGCCGCCGACGATGTGAAGCTCGGTCGCGCCTTCGGCGACGGCCTCGCCGGCGAGCCTGACGGCTTCGTCAACGTTGTGCGTGTAGGCGTCGGGCTGCCGGGGCGTTCGGAAGAAGCCGCAGAACTTGCAGTCGGCGTAGCAGACGTTCGTAGGGTTGAAGTGGCGGTTGACGTTGTAGTAGGTCACGCGCCCGTGCAGCCGTCGCCGCACCGCGTCGGCGAGCCGGCCGAGCGCGGGCAGGTCTTCGGTGGCGAACAGCGCCATGCCGTCGTCGAACGTCAGTCGCTCGCCCGCCTCGACCTTCTCGGCTATCTCTAGGAGCCGCGTGTCGTGTGAAAAGTTCATAAAGTCAGACCCGTTTCAAGAGCACCGCGCCCCCGAAGGTCGCGAGCAGAATGACGCTGACGAAGGCATTCGTCGTAAAAAAAGCCGCGTTCAGTCGCGAGAGGTCGTCGGCCCGCACGAGCGAGTGCTGATAGACCAGGAGCGCCCCGGTCGCCGCCACGCCCGCCAGCGCCAGCGCGCCCGGCGAAGTCGAAAAGTATAGCGCGACGAGGGCCGCGAACGCCCCGGCGTGGAGCGCCCGCGAGACCCAGAGAGCGCGGCCTACGCCGAGCCGCGCAGGCACGGAGCGAAGGCCCGCCCGGCGGTCGAAGTCGTAGTCCTGGCAGGCGTA
>DASPKR010000399.1:0-4323 GCA_035627975.1 Pyrinomonadaceae bacterium
GGCGACGGCAATCTTCGCGCGCTCGCCCGGCTCGCGCACGGCCGACTTGATGACGACCGTGCCGTCGTAAATCTCAGGCACCTCCATCTCGAAGAGGCGCTTGAGGAGTTCGGGCGACGTGCGCGAGGTGACGACCTGCGGCCCCTTGGACTCCTTCGACACGTCGTCAATGACGACGCGTATGCGCTCGCCCTGGTTCCACTGCTCGCCGCGCGACTGCTGGTTGCGGGGCAGGACGGACTCGACCGTGCCGAGGTCAACGATGATGTCGCCGCGCTCGAAGCGCTTGACGTAGCCGTTGACGAGGTCGCCGACCTTGTCTATGTACTGCTCATAGACCTGCTGGCGCTCCGCGTCCCTGACCTTCTGGAAGAGAATCTGCTTGGCGGTCTGCGCGGCGATGCGGCCCATGTCCTCGACGGGGAGGGGGAGTTGAAGCTCGTCGCCCACGTCAACCTCGTCGCCCGCGAGCTCGCGCGCCTCTTCGAGCGAGAGCTCGCGGCCGGGGTTCTCGACCTCCTCGACGACGACCTTCGAGGCGAAGATTTCCAGCCCCGACTCGGGCGTCCACTCGACCTGAATCTCCTCGCCCGACTTGAACTGCTTGCGGGCCGCCGCGCGCACGGCCTCCTTGACGGCCTCGACCACGACCTCGCGGTCTATGCCCTTCTCCTTGCAGACGGCGTCAATGCTTTGACCGATGCTTGCGCTCATAACTTTAGACGTTAGATATCGGGTGCCGGATGTTAGAATCTCGCGTCCTTAACTGACATCTGACATCAAGCATCCGACATCTTCCTCTTCTCCCGCTCGCGCTCCTCCGCGGCGCGGAACTCCTCTTCGGTGTCAATCTCCAGATTCGCCTTCGCTATAGACGCGAGCGGCACGCGCACGCGGCCGTTGGTCTTGTCGTCAAACACAACGTCGTCGCCCTCGACGCCGACGATGCGTCCGCGGAAGTTACGCTGGCCGCGCACCGGCTCGCTCGACTTCATGCGCGCGGCGCGGCCTGCGAAGCGCTCGTAGTCGGCCCTCTTGTAGAGCCCGCGCTCGAGGCCGGGCGAGGAGACTTCGAGCGTATAGGCCGAATGTATGAAGTCTTCCACGTCGAGCACCGTGCCTATGTGGCGGCTCACCTCGGCGCAGTCTTCGTGTGTGACGCCGCCCGGCTTGTCAATAAAAACCCTCACGACGGGGGAACGCGCGCCGCCCGCGACTTCCGCGTGAACCAGCTCCAGCCCGCGCTCCCGCGCCGCCCTCTCGGCTATCTCGCGCACGCGCTCCTGCGCCGAAATCTCTTCGCCCAACACCCCGCGCCCCTCCCCGGAAAACCCCCGCGCCCAAAAGAAAAAGTGGGCCGAGAACCCACTGGACGACGCCACCGCGCTCCGAGCAAGAGGCGAATTATACGGGATGCGCGCGGGCTAAGCAAGCAGCCGGCCCGCGCGCCGCGGGAGTGGGATTAGAGGGGTGAGGCGGGCGACTACCCGCCCAGCTTCGCCTTGACGGCCTCGCTGACGGCGCGGCCGTCGGCCGAGCGGCCCGCGAGGCGGGCCTGCGCGGCCTTCATCACCGCGCCCATCTGCTTCATGGAGGTCGCTCCCGTCTCGGCTATGGCCTCCTCGACGGCGCGCCCTATCTCCTCGGGCGAGGCGGCGCGGGGCAGGTACTCTTCGATGACCCCTATCTCGGCGCGCTCCTTCTCCGCGAGCTCGTCGCGGCCCGCCTTCTCGTACTGCTCGACGGAGTCGCGCCGCTGCTTGACGAGCGACTGCAGGGCCTTCGTCACTTCCTCGTCCGAGAGCTCGCCGCCCTTCTCAATCTCGCGGTTCGTCAGCGCGGCCTTCACCATCCTCAGGGTCGAAGTGCGCGCCGCGTCGCGCGCCTTCATCGCCGCCGTCATGTCGCCGGTGATTCGTTCCTTCAGGCTCATGCGCGAGAGCTTAACGCCCCGCGCGCTTCTTCTCAACCGCCTCGCGCAGGTCGCCCCACGTGGTCGAGGGGCCGTGGACTGAGGCGACGCGCTCCACGTCCAGCCCGAGGCGGCGGATTGAGTCGTAGAAGTGCAGAGTCGTGTCGTTGACGGTCGAGGGCATCCAGCGGCCCGTCGCAGGCAGGTTGACGAGGTCGCCCTGGAAGACGAGCTTCTCTTTGGGCAGGTACGCGACGAGCATCTCGCGTGCGTGGGGGCTGGGGCCTATGTCTATGACCTCGACGGTCTGCCGGCCGTCGGTGAAGACGCGGCGGCCGCCCTCTACGAACTCGAAGCGGGCGGGGCGCCGACGCTCGCTCTGGTCGTCGGGCGCGAGGGTGAACCGGCCGGCCGCCATCCTCTCGAAGTAGCGGCGGTTCGAGGGCGTGGTGACGAGCGCGGCGCCCTCGGCGATGTAGCCGCGCGCGCCGCCCGCGTGGTCGTCGTGGTGGTGCGTGACGACGACGTAGCGTATCGGCTTAGACGGGAACATCTCGCGCACCTTGTTGATAGTCGCCTTCGGCCCGCGGCCGCCCACGGGCGGCTCGACGACGAGGACGTGGTCTGCGAACTCGACGACCAGCGAGTTGACGCCGCTCTCGAAGAGATAGACGCCGTCGCCGAGCTTGGTCTCGCGAGTGGGCAGAGGCGCGGGCGTCGGGATGTCGGCGTAGCCGTCGGGCTTTGCGAAGGCCGCGTCGGGCGGGCTGGTGTTGACGAGGAACTCCGTGTAGGTCACTTCCTCAATGACCTCGCCGCCACGCGTCGTGACGCGCGAGGAGGGGACGCGAAGCCCCGAGACCGTGCGGTAGCCGCGGAAGATCGTCTCCTGAACGGCGTCGCCGGTCTGCGGGTCTGTGACCATCTGCTCATACTTCGACAGCAGGCGCGTGCGCGCGTCGAGGAAGAGCGCCACCTGAAGGCCGTTGGCGGTGGCGAAGGTGACGACCTGGTGCGGGCGGCCCTCGAACGCGGCGGTGCCGAGGTGGCGAAGGGTCTGCGCGCGCTCACGCGCCTGCACGAGGATGAGGTGCGGGACGCGGCGGACGTAGTTGAGTATGTTCGCGGGCAGGTTCGCCGGGTTCATCGGCGCGACCGTCTTGTCGCGCGGGTTGGCGAAGAAGCCTTGGCCGCCGGTGATGACGGCTCGCCCGCCGAAGACGAAGCCGCCCGGCAGCGGGTCGCGGTTCTCGAAGATGTAGCGGCCGCGCCGCACGTCGGCGTAGAGGCTCTCTTCGTGCTCCATGCGGTCGAAGGGCGGCTCGACGCCCACGCTCTGGTTTCGCGCGAACGAGTGGCCCGAGCCCTTGAAGCTCACGCCCTCGGCGGCGCGCATGGCGGCCAGCCCTCCGTGAGCCTCGATGGCGGCCTCTACCGCCGCGAGCGCCCTGCGGTAAGACTGCTCGGAGCCCGCCCCGGCCTCCGCGGCCGAAACCCTCCCCGCCCGGCGCCCCTGCGCGGGGACGCGCGGGCAGACGGAGACGAATAACAACAGCACGACGGCGACGACGGCGCACGTTCTGTTCACGGGAGATACCTCCTCCAAGAATTATTGCGGTGACGGCGGCGAGAACCCTGCGGGATGGGGTGATTATACAGCCGCCGCGGCTCGCGTCGGCGACGTTGAGGTAAAAGTTGTGTAAAGAGATGTAAAAAGCGGGCGCCCGAGGGTGAAGGCGCCCGCCTTTGTTTATCCGTGGCCGTTGGAGCGCGAGAGGTGCTGTTTGAGGAAGCGGCCCGTGTGGGAGTCGGCGGCGCGCATGACCTCTTCGGGCGTGCCGGCGGCGACGAGGCGGCCCCCGGCGTCGCCGCCCTCGGGGCCGAGGTCAATGAGGTAGTCGGCCGTCTTTATCACGTCGAGGTTGTGCTCGATGACGAGGAGCGAGCCGCCCGCTTCGATGAGCGTGCGGAAGGCGGCGAGCAGCTTGTTTATGTCGTCGAAGTGCAGGCCCGTCGTCGGCTCGTCGAAGATGTAGAGCGTCTTGGAACCGGTGCGTTTCGACAGATAAGAAGCGAGCTTGACGCGCTGCGCCTCGCCGCCCGAGAGCGTCGTGGCCGACTGGCCGAGGCGCAGGTAGCCTAAGCCCACGTCGTCCAAGACGCGCAGCCGGTTCGCAATCTTCGCCGTGTCGCGGAAGAAGGTCATGGCCTCGCGGACGGTCATGCTGAGCACGTCGTTTATGTTCTTGCCGCGGTAGCGAACGTCCAGAATCTGCGGCTTGAAGCGCGTCCCCTTGCACTCCTCGCAGACCAGCTCCACGTCGGCGAGGAACTGCATCTCGACGGTGACGGTGCCGTCGCCCTCGCACACGTCGCAGCGCCCGCCGGGGACGTTGAAGGAGAAGTGCGAC
>DASPKR010000400.1:0-13343 GCA_035627975.1 Pyrinomonadaceae bacterium
ACGCCCATCTTCGCCGTCAGCCGCATCTCCGGCTGGACGGGCCACATACTCGAACAGTACGCCAACAACCGCCTCATACGCCCACGCGCCGAGTACACAGGCCCGCGCGGCCTCACCTACGTGCCGATTGACGAGAGGTGATTGAGATTTGAATCGTTAATGAGGGCGGGGCCGGCCCCGCCCTCATTTCTACGTGGCCCGCGCCCCGGCTCACTGCGACAGTTTCTTTATCTCGTCGGCCTCGACCTCGACGTAGATGCAGCTCCAGTAAACCCAGACCTTAATCTCCTGCGGGTCGCCGCCGCCGGGCGTGACTATCGTGCCGATGCCCCGGCTCGCGTCCAGCACTTCGAGCCTGCCGCGCTCTTCGTACACGGGCCTGCCCTCCGTGTTAGTGACTCTCGTTTCGAAGGCGTCGCCGGTGCTGGCCGGCACCCCCCTGCCGCTCAGGCGCTTCACGTATCGCAGCGCCACTCCGCCGTCGGTGACGAAAATGCCGGCCAGCACTTCCTCGCCGGGGTTCAGGTAGTAGAGGGATTTTCGCCCGCCGGCGCGCTCGCTGATTTGTACGGGGATGTGCACGACTCTGCCCAGCCCCTTGCTCGTAAGGTCAATAGGAGCCGCCAAGTGGAAGTTGAGCAGGCGCGGCTCGATGCCGAGCTTGGAGGTCGCCCTGTCCAGGTCTCCCGGGCTCTCGACCATACGCGACAGCTTCCTAACTGCGGGAGGTATTCGCGGGATGTCCACGGCGAGCTTGGGGCTCGCCGCCGCGGCGAGGCGCGGGTGTTCGCTTGTCGCGGTTCTGCGCTGGGCCCCCGCCGTGGTTATGAGCGCGGCGAGCGCGGTCAAACTGAAGAGCGAGAATGTGAGGGACAGTTTTAAGGTTCGCATCGTGCCTCCTTAAGGGCTGCCGGTTAGTTAAGGCGAGGTGAGGTTCTTTACCAGCGTTAAAGAACGACTTCGGCGGGGTCGCTTCCCGAAGCGGCCGTGATTGTCGGGTGGGGCGACTTGGTCTAATCTCTCGCCCTGCTCCCCGTCTGTGAGTGGCCTCTTCGGGAAGAAACGTAACGCGGCGGGAAAGATATTTTCTTAATCAACTCACGGCGTCGAGCCCGGCCGCGCGACGATGGGCGCCTGCCGTGGGTTCGGGTTCTCGCCGTCGGTGAACTGCCTCATCTCGTAAGTCGCTTTAACGAGCCGCGTGCGCCACGTGAAGACGGCGAGCGCCGCCATGACAAGCGTGCAGATGGCGCCGCCCTCTATGCCGTAGGCGCCGCCGCCGAGCCACGCAGGCCCCGCGTCGAAGGTGCGCAGCGGCGGCGCGGCCGCAAGCTCCGTGATGCCGCTCACGGGCGAGCCTATGAGCGGGCCCATCGCAAAGTTCCAGCCCCAGTGCAGGCCGAGCGGGAACCAGAGGCTGCGCGTGCGCCAGTAGCCGACGGCGAGCCACGCGCCCGCGAGCACCGTGTTGGCGAGCGTGAAGCCGGGCGCGACGTTCGGGTTATCCAGATGCACTAAAGCGAAGGCGATTGACGTGGGCAGGAGCGCGAGCCAGACGGGCCACGAGCGCAGCAGCGTCTGCAAGGCGTAGCCGCGGAAGAGCATCTCTTCCGCGGCCGCGCCCAGCATGAGCACGACCGACGAGGCCGCGAGCGTGAGCCCTATCTCCTGCCATGACGCGCCCGCGTTCTTCTCCACGCGGTAGCTGCCCGCCGCCGCGCCCAGCGCGAGCGCGAGCCCAATGCCTGCCGCGCCCACGAGCGAGCCCACGAGCAGGTCGCGCGCCCACCCGTCGTGCGGGGCGAAGCCCAGCGAGCGCAAGGGCAAATCTTCGAGCCCGGAGCAGCAGGCCCAGCCGGCTAGCAGCGCCGGGAAGAAGATGATGACGGATTGCAGCACGAAGCCCCAGTTGCTCTCGACGAGCTGCGTGTAGAGCGGCTTGGGGAGGAGGAGCGGGAGGCCGAGCAGGACGGCAAGCCAGAGGGCCAGCATCGCCGTTATGAAGGCGACCGTGAAGACGGCGAGCCGCCACAGGCTGCGCAGCCTGCCCGCGCTGTTGAAGAAGAAGTCGGGGGCTTCCATAAAGGTCTCGCCCCGCGACTATAGCCGAAAGCGCCGCGGGAAATCGAACCGGGCGCGGCGCGCGTGGTAAACTCGCGAACCGATGCGCAAGGGCATTGAAGAGTTCGGCGGGGGAGCGGGGGCGGGGCGGCGGCAGCGCCGGCGCGGCGCCCCGTGGCTGTTCGGGAGCCTCGTCCTGTTGCTGCTCTCGGCGCTCGTCTTCCTACAGGTCTTCGGCCTCTGGGAGATTTTCACGCCCGACACGGCCAGCGACACGCTCCTCATCTACGCGCTCTCCACGCTCAACTTCGTCGCCTTCTTCCTCTTCGCCTTCATCTTCGTCCGGAGCCTTCTGAAGCTCAGGCGGGAGCGGCGCGAGCGGCAGCTCGGCTCGCGCATAAAGACGCGTCTGGTCGTCTATTTCATCGCCGTCAGCCTCCTGCCGATAACGGCGATGGCGCTCTTCTCCTACATGTTCTTCAACAGGACGCTGGAGAAGTATTTCAGCCCGTTCCCGCTCGACGTGATCCGGCAGGCGCAGCAGGCGCGCGAAGAGCGCTGGCGCGAGCGCGCCGAGTCGCTCCGCGCCCAGGCCAACGCCGCTGCCCTCGCCGTCAAAGACGATTTGACGGCGAGTGGCGCCCCCTTCGCCGCGCCGTTCGTAGAGGGCGGCAGCCTCGCCTTCGTGGGCGTGTTTGACGAGCAGGGTAGGGCCGTCAACTTCAACTTCGGCCGCGCACAGATGACCGACCAAGACCTCTCGGCGCTCTTCCGAGGGGCCGGGGGGGCGCCATTTTTCGAGTTGGGGTTGACGCGCGGCCGCTTCGAGGTGGCGGCGGCGGCGCTCGCGGGCGGGCGCGTGCTCGTGGCCGGGCGCGAGGCCGGCCGGCCCGACACACTCTCCCAGCTCGTCGCGCGCGCGCAGACCTTCGAGGACTTCAAGCGCAACCAGCGGAAGGTTCGCATGCTCGGCCTCTCGACGCTCGGGCTGCTGACGCTCATGCTGCTCTTCGCCGCTTCGTGGAGCGCCATACACCTGGCGCGCGGCATAGGCGCGCCCGTGCGTGCGCTCGCTGAGGCTTCGCGCGAGGTCGCGGGCGGGAACCTCTCACACCGCGTCACCGTCATAGGCGACGACGAGTTGGCCGAGCTGGCCTCGACCTTCAACGACATGACGGCACAGCTCGCCGAGAACCGCAGGCGGCTCGAGGCGAACGCCGCCGAGCTTCACGACAAGAACCTCGCGCTCGAAGAGCGGCGCCACTACATCGAGACCGTGCTGCAAACCGTCTCGACCGGCGTCATCTCGCTCGACGGGGCCGACCGCGTCACCACCATCAACGCCTCGGCGCTCGCCATGCTGAGGCTCGAGCACGCGCCGCCAAACGGGGCGCCGCTCTCGTCGGTGGTGAGCGCGGAGGACTACGCCTTGCTTGAGCGAGTGCTCTGGCGGGCGCGCATGCGCGGCCGCGCGACCGAGCAGTTGGAGCTTGCGCGCGGGTCGGCGGGCGAGAACAGCACGGCGGCGCCGGAAGGGAACGGCGGCCCGTCGCACGAGGGCAACGGCGCGGGCGGCGTCGTCCCCGTCGCGCTCACGGCCACCGCGCTCACGCCGCGCGAGGGCGAGGGCGGGCGCGGCGTCGTGCTAGTCATCGAGGACTTGTCCGAACTCCTCGCGGCCCAGCGCGCGGCCGCCTGGAGCGAGGTCGCGCGCCGCCTCGCGCACGAGATAAAGAACCCGCTCACGCCAATACAGCTCTCGGCCGAGCGCATCGCGCGCAGCTTCCGCCGCGCCACGGGCGAGAATGAGAACGGCGCTGTCGCGCAGGGCGCCGACGATGGCCGCGTCGCACGCGTGGTCGAGGAAGGCACGGCGACGATAACGCGCGAGGTCGAGGGACTGAAGGCGATGGTTGACGAGTTCACGCGCTTCGCACGGCTGCCGCACGCCCGTCTCGAGCCCGCCGATTTGAACGAGGTCGTGCGGCAGGCCGTCGCGCTCTACGAAGACCGCTTGGGCGGCGCGCGCATGGACGTGCTGCTCGGCCACGGCCTGCCCCCGGCGCTGCTCGACTCGGAGCAACTCCGGCGCGTTTTCGTCAACCTCATTGACAACTCGCTCGAAGCCATGTCGGAGGTCGAGGGCGACCGGCGCGTGACGGTGGCGACGGCGCACGACCCGGCGCGCGGCCTCCTCATCGCCGAGGTGGCGGACACGGGGCAGGGCATCGCGCGCTCCGACTTCGCGCGCCTCTTCCAGCCGTACTTCACCACGCGCGGGCGCGGAACGGGGCTCGGCCTCGCCATCGTCAACAGGATAATGACCGAGCACGGCGGCCGCATACGCGCCGAGTCGAACCGCCCCCGCGGCGCGCGCATGATAATCGAGCTGCCCGTGGCGGAAGAGCAGAGGCAGGAGGCGGGGGGCTAGGCGCACGTGGCGGACTCAATCCTTATCGTTGACGACGAGCGCGGGATACGCGACACGCTGCGGGCCGTGCTGGAGGACGAGGGCTTCGAGGCTGATGCCGTCGCCACGGGCGAGGAGTGCCTGAAGGCCGTCGAGCGCCGCGCCTACGGCTGCCTGCTTTTAGACGTTTGGCTTCCCGGCATTGACGGGCTAGAGACGCTCCGGCGCCTGCGCGAGCGCGGCACAGAGTCGGCCGTCGTCATGATCTCGGGCCACGCGACTATCGAGACGGCCGTGCGCGCCACGAAGCTCGGCGCCTTCGACTTCATAGAGAAGCCGCTCTCGATTGAGAAGACCGTGCTCACCGTCCGCAACGCCCTGCGTCAGCGCGAGCTAGAGCGGGTCAACGCCGCCCTCTCCGAGGGCCTGCGCGACGAGTGGGTGATGGTCGGCGAGTCGGTGGCGATGCGCGCGCTGCGCAAGCAGATAGAGCTGGTCGCGCCCACGGACGGGCGCGTGCTCATCTACGGCGAGTCGGGGACTGGCAAGGAGCTGGTCGCCCGCGCAATACACGCGCGCAGCCTGCGCGCGGCCGCGCCCTTCGTCGAGCTCAACTGCTCGGCCGTCCCCGAGGAGCTCATCGAGTCTGAGCTGTTCGGCCACGCGCGTGGCGCCTTCACCGGCGCGACGCACCCGAAGCGCGGCAAGTTCGAGCAGGCGGACGGCGCGACCCTCTTCCTCGACGAGGTGGGCGACATGAGCCCGCGCATGCAGGCGAAGGTCTTGCGCGTCCTCGAAGAGCAGCGCTTCGAGCCCGTGGGCGGCCCGGCCGCCATGCGCGTTGACGTGCGCGTGCTCGCCGCGACGAACAAGCGCTTGGACGTTGAGATAGAGCGCGGCAACTTCCGCACAGACCTCCTCTACCGCCTCAACGTCATACCCTTCGAGATACCGCCGCTGCGCGAGCGGCTTGAAGACATCCCGTCCCTGGTCGAGCATTTCAACCAGCGCTTCTCGCTAGCGTACAAGAAGAGGCCGAAGCGCTTCGAGGCCGAAGCGCTGGCGGCGCTTCGCGCCTACTCTTGGCCCGGCAACGTGCGCGAGCTTCGTAACACCATCGAGCGCGTAGTCATCATGCACTCGGGGGCGAAGGTCGGCGCGTCAGACCTCCCGCCGCTCGGCCTCGAAGAACCCCTGCCCGCCCCCGCGCCCTTCTCCTCCTTCCGCGACGCGAGCGAGGCGCACCAGCGCGACTTCATACGCGCGAAGCTGTCGGAGGCCGAGGGCAACGTCTCCCGCGCGGCCGAACTGATGGGCATGGACAGGAGCCACCTATACCGCCGCATGAAGGCGCTCGGCATAAACGTCCGCGAGGAGCGCGCCGCGCCGCGCGAGGCGGCCGTCGCGCAGGACGAGCGCGCCCCCCGCGCCTGAAAGCCCGAAAAAAGTTGTGAGCTAAATTCTTCTCTCTGTGCCCGCTCTTCGCTCGTCGCGCGCGCTCCGGCGCCACGCCCCCTCACCACGCCCCCTCAGTCGCGGTTATCGTCCTCGGCGTAAACCTGTATCACGTCGGCCAGTTCTATGCGCGAGGTGGCGACGCGCTCGATGCGGCCGTCGGCGACCTGCTCGCGGTTGGGCTTAACGTCCAGAGTGAGTAGGATGCCGCCGGCGCCGCCCGCCAGCTCTATCTCGCGCGTGGGGCCGTTGCCGTCGCTCCAGAGCGCCACGACGTGCGACTGGCCCCGGAAGGGCGTGTTGCACCTGCGCACCATCCCGTAGGAGGTGAGCGTGATGACGGCGCTGCCCGGGTCTTCCGAGAGCACGCTCGCGTAGCGCGACGACCAGCGCTCGGCCTTCTGCGGCCCGTCCATCAGGATCGTGACGACGAGCGAGGGGCCGACGGCGCGTATAAGGTCGGCTATGGGGTCTTGGCGTGCGAGGTCTTCGCAGATGAGCGGGCAGACGGTCAGGTGGCGGCCGATGTTGATGAAGCTCACGCGGCGGCGGCCGATCTTTATGCCCTCCCACCAATTCTTGCGCGTCGAGAGCTTGTGGCTCAGCCCGTACTGGAGTATCTGCGACCTGTTCAGCCTCCAGCGGTGGTGCTTGTACTGCTTGAAGGACTGATCCATGTCGTTGATGTTGCCGGGCGGGAAGTAGTAGCCGTCGCCCCGCTCCTTCTTCTCGGCCGTCTTGCAATAGACGGCGTTGCGGTGGAAGGTCGCCCCCCGCGGCTTCTCGCGGACTCCGGTGATGAGGGCGCTGATTGGGTTCTCACTCCCGGGGTTGGTCGAGGTGAGCAAGGCTGCCTGGAATATGTCCACCTCCTTGAAGTGTATGGCCGACTCAGGCAGCACGACCATGTCAACCTCGCCCTCGCGCTGGGCGGCGCGCAGCAGCGGCCGGAGTATGTCGCGCTCCTGAAGTGAGTCGCCGGGGTCGTAGATGAAGAAGCCGTCGGAGGCGTCGTTCATGCTGACGGGCTTCTGCTTGGTGAAGGGCTGGAAGCACTCCGAGCGGACGTGCAGCGGCCAAGGCAGCAGGAGCATGTAGAAGCGGCGCGGCTCATCGTCGTCGCGGTCTATCTTCTGCGTGAGCGGGTTTGTGCCGGACTCGCGCCAGACCACTTCGACCGAGGAGCGGTGGAAGGCCAGGTTGCACGAGAGCGAGCGGAGCGTTATCCCGACGTTCGGGTTGTGCCTCTTCGGCATGACGCGGCAGCGGTCGGGGTGGATGGTAGCCATCGTCCCCATGCTCTTCAGCAGCGACTCGGCGAAGTTGCGCGCGAGCGACTCGCCGTAGATGCGCCTTATGCCCCAGCCGACGCATGCCTCGTCCGTCATCGCGTGCATAGAGAGCAGAGAGCCGACGGCTTGCCACATCTCTTCGCGCTCCGCGGGCGTGTCGTAGCAGTCGTCCTCGTCGCGGTTGCAGAGGAGCTTCGAGAGGTCTCTGCCCGTGCCGACGGCCAGCCGGCTGAAGACGGCCCAGCAGGCGAGCAGCGAGACCGGCACCCTCGCCAGCACCTCCTCGAAGAGCGCCCACCGGTCGCGCGAGGTCGGGGCGACGCCCGCCTCGAAGCTCGCCAGCTTCTCGCGCCATGCGTCGCCGCCCTCCTGAACCATCGGTATCCAGGGGTTCTCGCCGTTCTCGTCCTCCGGCCAGCGGGCCTTAGACATCCAGGCCGCCATCTTCGCGTCGAGGTCGAAGCCCGAGAGGTACTTCTCGACGAGCGCCTCGGCGTCGGCCCTCGTGGCCCCGGCCGCGCCGCCGTCGCCCTCGCCCGCGCCGGAGAACTCAAGGAGCCAGTCCCGCAGCGCGTCGCGCGAGTGCCAGTCGCGTATCTCTGCCTCGCTCGGCGGCCAGCTCTTCCCCCTCGGCGGCGAGACTGCCAGCTGGTACGACCCCGTCACGCTCAGTATGTAGCTCGTGAAGGCGAACAGGTTCGGCGGCCAGAGCAGCAACTCGTTCACGTCCGAGCCCGGCAGAAGGTACGAGGCCACGTCCCTCGCCCTCATGTAGTCCCTGAAGGCATTCGACTCGTCTATTGACTGAGGCATGTTCGGGGTCTCCACTTTTGAGATAAGGCGTGAGGCTGACGAGATGTTGGCGACGCCAGCGGAGAAAAACGCGGCAAAGATTATGCCCGCCGGTCGCCGCATGTCAACGAAAATTCCGGCCCCCGCGCACGGGCGTTCTTCGCGCGGGGCCGACTCGTGTACAATCCGGGCCAATCCGACGGGGCCAGCCGCAACCGTCTCCCGCGCCGCGAAGGCCCGCCCGAAGTCGTGCAGTAAGGAGTAAAGCCATGACGCCCCGACCGACACTCAAGTCGCTCGCGATGACACTCGCGCTGCTCGTGCTCTCCGCGACGGCAGCGGCGCAGTTGCCGGAGGTCAAGAAGGAGACGGAAGAGGAGAAGGCGAAGGCGCGCAAGGAGCTGGAGCGCAAGGCGCTCTCGCTCCTGGACGAGACGCTCCTGGGCGTGCAGACGCTCAAGCTCGGCGAGAACCGCGCCGCCATCCGCACGCAGGCCGCAGACCTGCTCTGGCGGCACGACGAGAAGCGCGCCCGCTCGCTATTCCGCGATGCCCTCAACGACTTCATCGCCGCGCGGGGCGCCGACGGCTCCAAGCGCGAGCGAGGATGGGTGCTCGTGCAGCTCCGCTCGCACATCCTCTACACGGCGGGCGCGCGCGACCCGCAGCTAGCGCTCGAGTTGCTGCGCGACTCGCGCCCGCCGGCCGAAGACAGCGACGGCGCGCTTTGGGGCGACCCGGAGCAGGAGCTTAGGCTCGAACAGTCCATCCTCTCGCTCGCGGCCGAGACAGACCCGAAGGAGGCCCTGCGCATGGCCCAGGAGAGCCTGAGCAAGGGCGTGACCTTCGGCGTGCTGGGGATGCTCGAAAGGCTCAGGCGAAGGGACGCCGACGCGGGGACTAAGCTCGCGGGCGACATTGTCGCCAAACTGCGCAGCGAGAACCTGACGGCGCGGCCCGAGGCGACGATGGTCGCCGTCACGCTGCTGCGCAACGTCCTTGTGCCGCAGGCGGCCGAACTTTTTTTCTCCGGCGGGCCGCCCCGGTCTGGCGGCGCGGCGGAGAAGCCCAAGCCGCTCGTGATGACGGACGGCGACGTGCGCGACCTCGCAGACCTCGTGTCGGCTGAGGCGCTCAGGAACTCGCCGCAGGGGAACTCGTTCGGCCTGCTGATGCAGTTGCAGTCGCTTCTGCCCGAGCTAGAGAAGCGCGTGCCGGCGCGCGCCGCACAGCTCCGGCGCAGGCTAGCCGAAATGGAGAGCACTCTCGACCCGCGCATGAGGGCCTGGGCTCAGTACGACTCGCTCGCGAGCCGTCCGCCGGACGCGATACTCGAGGAGGCCGCGAAGACCGCCGGAGAGATGAGGGCGGAACTCTTCAAGGCCGCGGCCATCAAGCTCGCGCAGTCGGGCGAGACGGAGAGGGCGCGGCAGGTCATCGCCGACAACCTGCGCGGGCAGGAGCGCGAGCAGATGACCTCGCTGATTGACCAGCAGGAGGTGGCGCGCGCCGTCGCGAAGGGCGATACGGAGGCGGCGCGTGCCGTCGTCTCGCGCATCAAGTCGAAGGAGAGGCGCGCGGGCGCCATGGCAGACCTGGCCGTCGCCTTCGCCCTGAAGGGCGACCGCAAGACGGCCTTGCAGATGTTGGAAGAGGCGCGCGGTCTCATAGACCGTCAGCCCGACAACGAGCGCGAGGTCGAGGCGCTCCTCGAAGTCGCGCGCGGCTACGCGCTCGTCGAGCCCGCGAAGACGTTCGAGCTGATTGACCCGCTTATTGACCAGGCGAACGACATGCTCGCGGCCGTGGCGCTGCTGGAGAAGTTCGGCGCAGGGGGCGGCGCCTTCAAGAAGGGCGAGATGATTCTGTCGCCCGCGCTCGACGGCGTCGGCGGCCACTACGCGCGCTACGTAAAGGCGCTCGGCGAGCTGGCGCGCGTTGACTTCGACCGCACGAAGGCCGCCGCCGACCGCTTCGGCCGCGACGAGGCGCGCATCGCCGCCCGCCTAGTCGTCGCACGCAGCGTCCTCTCTGACAAGCCCGAACCAGCCGCTGCTGCTGCCATTCTCGCCAGCGGGGGCGGCCATGCCGTCATCATCTCTAACTGAAGCCGCGCTTTAAGGTAAAAAAACTCCGACATTTAGGCCCATCAACAACCCACGCCGCGCCCGCGCGGGGCATCAAAACCTCTCGCCCCTGCCGGCTCGGGGCGCGTGCGCGTCTGCGCTCGGAAATTGAGCCCGCATCTGTTAGGCTATTGCGTCCCCGGCGCCGCAAACAGTAGCGCCACGGGCGAAGGGTAGAAGATGGATTACACTACGAGAGAACTCCTAAAACGCTACGCCAGGATGGCAATCGGGCAGCCGTTCGCGCCCGTGCTCCTGAATATTCTGGTGACGAGCGTGTGCGACATGCGCTGCACCCACTGCTTCTTCACGGACGAGCTAGACGACCGCCCGCGCAAGAAGTTGCAGATGAAGACGCACGAGATTCAGCGCATATCCGAGACGCTCGGCGGCAACCTCGGCGTGCTCATCATCGCGGGCGGCGAGCCCTTCACGCGCAAGGATTTGCCCGAGATAGTCCGCGCCTTCTACGAGAACAACCGTCTCGAATCCGTCTATCTGATGTCGAACGGGCAGATTCAGAAGCGCATCATCCCGGACGTGACGCGTATACTCGACGAGTGCCCGAACCTCAACGTCGCCGTCGCCCTCGGCATTGACGGCCTGAAGGGGCCGCACGAGAAGATCCGCCAGAAGCCCGGCTCCTGGGACATCGCTATTGACACGGCACGGCAGCTTCAGGCCATCAAGCGCGAGCGCCCGCGCCTAGACATTCAGACCTGCACCTGCTTCATGAACTCGAACCAGGATTCGATCTTCGAGTGGTACGACTTCCTGAAGTACGAGCTGCGGCCCGACAAGGTCAACTTCAACTACATACGGCCCCCTTCGGCCGACCCGAAGGAGCTCGACATAGACCACGCGCGCTACGCCAGGCTCGCGCGGATGATTGACGAAGACTCGCGCCACGCCGCCATCAAGAATAACTACGGCGGCGAGGCCGGCTTCTTCAAGGCCGCCATAGACATCTACATGCACGGCCTCATAGACCGCACGCAGCGCGAGCAGAAGGCGCAGATGAAGTGCTACGCCGGCACCGCCGGCGCCGTCATCTACGACGAAGGCACCGTCTCGTCGTGCGAGAACAAGGATGCGGTCGGGAACCTCCGCGCCTACGACTGGAACTTCCAGGCGCTCTGGCGCTCCGAGGCCATGAAGGCCCGGCGCAAGGAGGTCGCGGCGGGGTGCTTCTGCACACACGAGTCGAACAGCTACTACCCGAGCCTCCCCTTCAACCCGAAGCACCTGATTCAGATCAAGCGCCTCGAGCGCGAGATGAAGAAGGCCAGCAGGGAACTCGCCGGCAGCAGGCCCGAGGAGGCCGAAGGCGTGACCGTCAAGGCTTAACAGTCAGCAGCCCGATGTTCCGAGCGCGCGTCCCTAAAATCCTGATCATCTCGTCCGACACGGGCGGCGGCCACCGCTCGGCGGCGGCGGCAATCGTCGCGGGCGTGCAGAAGTTTTTCGCGGGCGACTCCTACGCCGTCCGCGTCGTCCGTGCCGTCGAGGAGTCGCACCACCTCTCGGCCCGCCTTGTCGCCTTCTACAACTGGGTGCTGCGCCACCGCCAGCACTGGATGAAGTACGTCTATTGGTTCGTCAACCGCTTCCGGCCCGAGACGCGCGAGTTTTTCTACCGCCGCTCGGTCGGCTACGTCCGAGACATATTCGAGCGCTGGTGCCCGCACGTCGTCGTGAGCGTCCACCCCTTGACGCAGCACGCCTTCGCGCGCGTGCTCAAGGAGCTTGGGCTCGCCGGCAAAATCCCGCTCGTCACCGTCGTCACAGACCCCTGCTACGGCTTCTGGAAGGGCTGGGCCTGCGACGACGTGACGCTCTACCTCGTCGCGAGCGAGGAGGCCCGCCAGCAGCTCATTGACTACGGCGTGCAGCCAGAGCGCATAAAAGTTTCGGGCATGCCCGTCCACCCGAAGTTCGAGCAGCCCGACGAGCGCTCCGCTCAAGCCGCCCGCAGCGCCCTCGGCCTCGACCCGCAGAAGTTCACCGTCTTCGTCAACGCAGGCTGGGCCGGCGGCGGCAACATCCCGCACATATTCCGCGAGCTCGTGCGCGGCGAGCTGGACGTTCAGGCCATCTTCCTCGCCGGCCGCAACGACGAGCTGCGCGCCGAGGCCGAGACGCTCGCCGCCGCCGCCAAGTTCCCCATCAAGGTCATAGGCTACTCCGAGCAGGTTGAGCAGCTCATGCAGGCCGCGAACGTCATGGTCTCTAAGCTCGGCGGCCTGACCACCTTCGAGGCTCTCGCCTGCCGCCTGCCCATCATCGCCGACGCCACCACCCCGCCGATGCCGCAGGAGTCAGGGGCCGCCAATCTCCTCGCGCGCCGCGGCGCCGGAGTGCTCTTGCGCCGCCCGGGCGACATCGTCCCCGTCGTGCGCAAGATGGTCGAGGACTCGCGCTACTACTCATCGCTGCGCTCGGCCGCCGCCGCCCTCGCCGTCCCCGACGCAACGCGCCGCATCGTAGAGGAGATAACCGCCCTCATCCCCGCGCCCGTCATGGCCGAAGAGGAGGCCGGTAACGTCGTTGACATACGCTCGGCCTGAGCGGTCGCTCGCCTCGAATTTGACTCGCCCCACCGTTTAAGTTTTAATCAAAGCCGCTCTGTCAACCGGAAATAATCTGCACGGGGAGACACCCTGCTTTGAGTCTTCTTCTTGAAGGGAAGCGTGCGTTCGTGACGGGGGGGACGCGCGGCATCGGCGCCGCCGTCTGCGAAGTCTTCGCCCGCGAGGGCGCGGACGTGGCCTTCAACTACCACTCACGCGACGAGTTGGCCGAAGAAATGCGCAAGAAGATAGAGGCGCACGGCCGCCGCGCGCACGCCTTCAAAATCTCCGTCACAGACCGCCACGGGCTCAAGCACATGACCAGGGAGCTTGTGAAAGAGTGGGGCGGCCTCGACATCCTCGTCAACAACGCCGCCGTCAACCGCGGCGACAACTTCGCCACCACCACCGACCGCGCCTGGGACGAGGTCATCAACACGAACGTCAACAGCCTCTTCGCCGTCACCAAGCCCATCTACAAGCAGATGATTCGGCAGCGCAAGGGCTCCATCCTCAACATAACCTCCATCGGCGCCATACGCGCCCTCCCCACGGCCGTCCACTACGCGACCTCGAAGGCGGCCGTCATCGGCTTCACCAAGTGCCTTGCGCGCGAGGCAGCGAACTTCGGCGTCGC
>DASPKR010000401.1:0-12158 GCA_035627975.1 Pyrinomonadaceae bacterium
CCCGCCGACGGATGAACGTCTCCTCGATCTCAGAGTAGTAGTTGAAGTAGTTGAATTGGCCGCGCCCCGGCGAATAATTCTCGGCGCGCGCGCCCTTCGTTGTGCTCATCAGTTGTTCGTGGCCGGAATACGAAAGCAGGGATACTGGAACGCTCAAGACCGGGTTCGGCTCACCCCAAGCATGAACAGGCGGCGGCGTTTAGTCAAGAGCCAGCCGCCTGCCGTCTGCTTCTTTCGTGGACGAGGCGCAGGCCGTCGAGCGTGAGCGTCTTGTCAACGACTTCGATGAACTCGGAGGCGGTGGCGATGAGCGGGGCGAGGCCGCCCGTGGCGACGACGCGCGGCGTGCGCCCCAGCTCCTCGATCATGCGCCGCAGTATGCCGTCAACGAGGCCCGCGTAGCCGTAGTAGAGGCCGGACTGTATGGCGTCCACGGTCGAGGCGCCTATTACGCGGTGCGGGCGCTCGATGGCGACGCGCGGCAGGCGGGCCGCGCGCGCGAAGAGTGCGTCCGAGGAGATTTGTATGCCGGGCGTGAGCACGCCGCCGAGGTATCGGCCGCCCGTGTCTATCACCTCGAAGTTGGTCGCGGTGCCGAAGTCAACGACGACGCAGGGCGTGCCGTACTTGTGGACGGCGGCGACGGCGTCAACGATGCGGTCGGCGCCCACATCCGAGGGCGGGTCGTAAAGTATTGTGAGCCCCGTGTCGGTCGTGTGGTCTATGAAGAGCGGCGTGAGGTGGAAATAGACCTCCGACATTCGCCTGAGCGTGTGGTTGAGCTGCGGGACTACGGACGCGATGGCGACGGCCGTGATGTCGCGGAAGTCGAGGCCGGCGAAGGCGAAGAGGTTTCGGGCGTGGACGCCGTACTCGTCCACCGTGCGCGCGCGCTCCGTCGTCAGCCGCCAGTGGTGCGCGAGCGCCTCGCCCTCGAACACGCCGAGCGACGTGTTGGTGTTGCCCACGTCCATCACAAGGAGCATAGCTTTCAACCTCCGAGGAGCCGCTCTAACAGGTCGCAGGCGGTTCGCGTGCCGCCCTCGGCCCGCACGCGCCTTCCCACTTCGGCCGCGCTTTGAGCGTAGCTTTCATCTTCGAGCATCGGCCGCAATTCCCTCGCCGCGCTCGCGGCGTTGTACTTCGGGCGCGGGAGCACACGGCCCGCGCCGAGCCGCGCGACGCGCGCGCCGTTGTCGAACTGGTCGTGGCTGAAGGGGACTACGAGGGCGGGGACGCCCGCGCGTAACGTCTGCCCCGTCGTGCCTACGCCGCCCTGGTGGACGACGGCCCGCGCGCGCGGGAGCACCTCGCCGTAGGGAGCGTAGTCGAAGGCCGCGACGCCTGCGGGCAGCGGCCCCGCGGGCAGGTTCCCGGCCACGCCGCCCGTCAGCAGCAGCGCCCGCACGCCGAGCGAGCGCGCCGCCGTTATTGACTCGTGGTAGAAATCCTCCGCCGCCCACACGGCCGAAGAGCCGAGCGTGAATACGACGGGAGGCTCCCCCTCGTCAAGAAACTTTAGAAGCGCGGGGTCAACGCCCTGCGGGTCGCCCGCGCGGTCGCGCCGGTCGTAGAAGCAGAAGCCGGTGACGTGCGTTCCGGGTGGCCAGTCCGGCTGAGGCGCCATCAGCACGGAGGAGAAGAGCGCGAGCACGAGCGAGGGCGAGTGCTGCCCTTCGAGAAGCGGGTGGCCGCCGCGCCCCAGCCCCAGCTCCGCGCGCATGCGATAGACCGGCTCGGCGAAGCTCCTGAGCTGCCGCCTCGCCAGCACCATGAAGGCGCGCATGACCGACGGGTGGAGACTGAAGAGCTTGTGCAGGGCCGGCAGTTGCGGCGGCACGGGCGGGTCATAGACCGAGAAGAAGGAGATGGGGGCGAGCACGCTCGACGCCCAGCGTATGCCGGTCTTCTCGACGAGCGCCGGCGCGGCGAGCGAGAGCACGTGCGTGAGCAGCAGGTCTGCGCCGCGCGTAGCCTCGGCGAGCGCGTCGTACTGACCGCGCAGGTTAGGCAGTATGATCTCCTTGAAGACGCGCTCCGGCCCTTTGCGCGCGTCCACCAGCCCCTTGATCATGCGTCGGACCTCGTCGGGGCGGTCGTAGGACGGGATGTCGGGAGGGACGGGGTGAAGCTCCAGCCCGACGGCTTCGGTCTTCTCGCGGTAGATTTCCGAAGTCGCTATGACGGGACGATGACCGCGCCTCTTCAGCTCAAGCGCTATCGCTATGTAAGGGTGAACGTCACCGAACGACCCGAAGGTCGAGATGACGATCCGCTTACCGCTAAGCTTCAGGCTCATCTGCGCTGGCGCTCCTGCCGGGCGCCCGCGCCCTTTCCCGCGCCGGGGCGCAGGGCGAGCACGTCGCCGGCGCGGACGCGTCTTAAGCTTCGGCCGTCTGTTTCTACACGGAGGGCGCCGTCGGGCTCGAGGCCGCGTGTGACGCCCTCGAACGTCTCGCCGGGGAGGCTCACGCGGACGCGACGGCCACGCGCGAAAGAGGAGTGTGATTCCCACTCGGCGACGACGCGGGCCGGGCCGCCCTCACGCTGGAGCGTCTCGTGCCAGCGTGCGAGCGAGCGCGTCAGCGCTCCGAGGAGTTCGTCGGCGTCGCAGGGCTGGCCCGCCTCGCCAGCCACGGAGGTGGCCGTCTCGTTAAGCTCAGAGGGGAAGGCTCGGTCGTCGAGGTTGACGCCTACGCCGAGCACGACTGCGCGCCCGCCGGGCGTCTCGACGGTCTCGGCGAGTATGCCGCAGAGCTTCCTACCGCCGGCCAGAAGGTCGTTCGGCCACTTGATGTCCGCGTCGAGCGCGCAGACTTCTTTGACGGCTTCGCGGACGGCGAGCGCGGCCGCGAGCGTTATGAGCGGCCAGTCCTTCGCATCCATCCGCGGGCGGAGCACCACGCTGACGTATAGCCCCGCGCCCTTCGGCGAAGCCCAGGAGCGCCCCTGGCGGCCCCGCCCGGCCGTCTGCTCGCGAGCCACGACGCACAAGCCCTCGGGCGCCCCCAGCGCGGCCTGCCTCGCCGCCTCCGTGTTGGTCGAAGGCAGCGACTCGAAGCGCATGACAATCGGCGTGAACGACATTCCCTCTTCCGTCGCGCCCTTTTTAACACATCTGCTGTACACTCGACGCCGAATTCACCGACGCGGCCCCGGCCCGACGCCGAATCTCAGACGGGAGGATTTGACCCATGACGCAAAATAGAGCCGCCCTGGTTGTGCTCCTCGTCTCCCTCTTTACGAGCGCTTGCGGCCCGCAGCAGCAGCCGCGCGCGCAGGCGCCGCAGTTCCCCTCGGGCGCGGTCGTGGACTTGTCGCACCCTTACGACGAGCAGACCGTGTTCTGGCCCACGGCCGAAGGGTTCAAGCTGGAGAAGGTCGCCGAGGGCGTGACGGGCAAGGGCTTCTACTACGCCGCGAACAACTTCTCGACGGCCGAGCACGGCGGCACGCACATTGACGCGCCCATCCACTTCGCCGCCGGCCGCCACACGGTTGACGCGATCCCACTTGAGCAGTTGATGGGCGCCGCGGCCGTCGTGGACGTGTCCGAGAAGTGCTCGCGCGACGCGGACTATCAGGTGAGCACGGACGACTTCGCCGCGTGGGAGCGCGTGCACGGGCGGATCCCTGACGGAGCGATTCTCATCCTGCGCACGGGCTTCGGGCGGCGTTGGCCCGACCGAAAGAGCTACATGGGGACGGACGAGCGCGGCCCCGATGCCGTCGCCAAGCTCCACTTTCCGGGCCTGCACCCCGCGGCCGCGCGCTGGATTATCGAGAACCGGCGCGTGAAGGCCGTCGGGCTCGACACGCCGAGCATAGACTACGGTCAGTCAACCCTCTTCGAGAGCCACCGGACGCTATTCGAGCGCGACATCCCCGCCTTCGAGAACCTCGCGAACCTCGACCGCCTGCCCGCGACGGGCGCGCACGTCATCGCCCTGCCCATGAAGATAAAGGGCGGCAGCGGCGGCCCCCTGCGCGCCGTGGCGATAGTCGCTCAGCAGTAGCCCGTTACTTCTCGTCGAGCAGTTTCGTGGTGCTGTCCGTGATGCTCGGTTGTTGTCGCGCCATCTCCGCGGTGTCGGGGCTCCGCGCGTAGGCGTCGGCGGGGATCGAGCGGGCGTGCGGCAGGGCAGCGCGCTGCGGCGCGTCGCGTAGGGGCGTGGTCGGGGAGTAGTTCGGCGCATGACGGCCCTGCGCCTCATTGTCTTCGAGCAGCAGGGCGTAGAGGGCGCGCATCAGCCCGCCGACCAGCACGAAAAGCGCGAGCACGATGAGGACGAAGAGGTCTTCCTTTATAGTCGTGAGGAAGAGCGCGAGCAGGCCGAAGACAAACGCGCCCGCCATCGTCAGGAGCCCTTTGCGCACGCCCCTCTGCCGTCTGGTGAGAGCGCCGCCTTCCGCCCCCGGGCCTTCCGCCGCCCCGCCCGCTTCGAGCAGCGCCGCGACGCCCCCCAGGGGAAACCCGCAGCGCGGGCAGAAGCGCATCGCTTCATTAGTCTGCTGCTGGCCACATTGTGGGCAGAACATGCCTACCGTCCCCTCCCCCTCTCGACTTTGAAGAGCCTCCATTCGGCGAGCGGCTGGTGGAAGCTGTGCGAGCCGCGATCCTGGAAGCGTATGCCTGAGCCGGCGACGAGGTCGCGGACGGTGCTCGAGACCAGAACCTCGCCCGGCTCGGCCCTCGCGCTGACCTCGCGCCCTATCTCGACGGCCAGCCCGCCGACACCCCCGCCCGCCAGCATGTCGCACTCGCCTGTGTGCAGCCCCGCGCGCGTCTCTACGCCGAGGCGCGAGGCGTGCTCGGTTATGGCGCAGGCCGCGCGTATGGCGCGAGCGGGGCCGTCGAAGGTCGCGAGCGGCCCCTCGCCCGTCATGTCTATCTCGCGCCCGCGGAACCAGTCTATCTCCTTGCGGACGTGCGCGCGCAGCCGCGCCATCACGTCGCCGCCGGCGCCCCCCTCCGCGCCGCGCCCTCCGCGCGGGACGGCGCGCATGAAGAGCACGGTAGCCAGAACGCGGTCGGGCTCCTGCGCGTGGCGCACGCCGGTCAGGAACTCCTCGACCTCGTCGAGTATCGCCCCCTGGTCGCCGACGAAGGGCAGGTGGTCGCGGCCGGGAAGCTCGACGTACTTCGCGCCGGGTATCGAGCGCGCGACGTAGCGCCCCTCCTCGGCCCTCAGGCACTCGTCGCCGGCGCGGTGTATGACGAGCGTCGGCACGCGTATCGTCGGCAGCACGCCGCGCACGTCAATGTCGGCGTTCATCTTCGTGAGCGCGAGCGCGGCGCCGGGGCTCGCGCCCATGCGCAGGTACTCGGCCCACCAGTCTCGGAACGCGGGGTCGTGCGCGACGCTCGGCGCGCGCTCTTCTAAACCGACAGGGCCGCCCCACTCCCTCTGCATCAGTTCGTAGAACTCCTGCCGCTCCTCGGCCGTCGGCGCCCACGGGTAGTCGGCGTCCCATATGCGCTTGGCGTAGGTTCCTATCATCACGAGCGCCGCGGTCTTCTCCGGGTAGGTCGCCGCGAAGAGCGCCGACATCGGGCCGCCCTCCGAGACGCCGCACAGGGCCGCGCGCTCGCTCCCCGCGGCCTCCATGACGGCGCGCACGTCGTCCATGCGCTGTTCGAGCGTGGGCAACTCGTTTAGCGGCACGCGGTCTGAAAGGCCCGTGCCGCGCTTGTCGAAGAGGATGAGGCGCGAGAAGGAGGCGAGGCGGCGGAGGAAGCGCGCGAAGCCCGGCTCGCGCCAGAAGTATTCGAGGTGCGAGACCCAGCCCATCACGAAGACGAGGTCGAGCGGCGCGTCGCCCAAGACCTGGTAGGCGATGTTCACGTCCCCGCTGCGCGCGTACTTCGTCTCGGGGACGCGCATCAGCGCCTCGGGGAACTCCGCGGGGGGCGCCGGCCTCTCGCCGCCGACGGCCCTCGCTATCACGGTCACGTCGCCGCGCTTTGACGCGGGCGCGGCTTCGGACGTCTCTTCCTCGACGACGACGCGCGCGCGCCTGCGCTCGCGCACTACGACGATCTCTTCCACGTCGCCGCCCCGCTCGACGACGGGCGCGCGGAAGCGGTAGCCGCGCCGCGGGACTGTCTCGATGTAAACGGGCGCGCCTTCGCCCTCGCCTTGCAGCGCCTTGCGCAACTGCGAGATGTTCTGCGAGAGGTTGTTCTCCTCGACGAAGCTGTCGGGCCATACGCGCCGCATCAACTCGTCCTTCCCCATGACGTGCCCGCCGTGCTCGACTAAGGCGACCAGCGTGTCGAAGGCCTTGGGCGTTAGCTGCACGGGCTCGCCCCCGCGCAGCAGGACGCCCTCGCGCGGGTCGAGCAGGAAGGGGCCGAACGCGTATGTGCGACTCCTCTTGCTAGTCATCTACGCACCCCCTCCGGTGCCTTCAGAACTCTTTCAGAAAAAACTCAGAAGCCCCTAACGACGCGGCCGGGCGCTCGCGGCTATCTTCCGAGTCGCCGGTGAGGTTTAAGCGTCAAGTAGCGCCGAGGCGGTCCGGCGACGCCCATTGTACTCAAGGAGCGCCCCGTATGAAACGTCGAACCGAGATCACGATTGAGACCGAGCGCATCCTCCTCATCAATCGCCGCGCCGGTAGCTCACGCCCGCGCTGCCCCGTCTGCGCGCAGGCCGCGGGGATGGTTCCCGAGGGGGAGGCGGCGGCGCTGCTCGGCGTCACGATTGAGGAGTTGCGCCGCGCGGCGGTCGCGGTCGGGGCTCACACGCTCGTGGAGGGCGGAGGGCGGCTGCTCCTCTGCCTCGAATCGCTCCTGAGCCCCGAAGCCGAAGGCCGAACCGTCGAGATGCGGACGGACGACGGCAGAACCTATCAACCCTGAACTTAAGAGAAGGAGAAATATTTTTGATGAGAAGCCCTATCGTCCGAGGCGCCCGCCCGCTCGTCTTGCTGCTCGCGCTCGCCGGCCTCTTCCACCTGGCCGTCCCTCGCGCGACCGCGGCCCGCCCGGCAGCCGCCCGCGCCGTGAGGTTCGCGGGCGCGCGGCCCGCCGGAGAGATTCCCGATTCGCTTCAGACGGAAGCCGGCGGGCGCGAGGGCGCGCGCGTCGCGGAATCTTACGGGAAGCTGCCGCTTCAGTTCGAGGCGAACCGCGGGCAGACCGACTCGCGCGTGCGCTTCCTCGCGCGCGGCGACGGCTACAACCTCTTCCTGACGCCGCGCGAGGCGGTCTTCTCGCTTCTAAGCCCGGAGGGGCGGCGTGACGTGCTGCGCATGTCGCTCGTGGGCTCGAAACGGAGCCCGAAGATTTCGGGCGAGGGCGAGTTGGGGGGCAAGAGCAATTACTACTCAGGCTCAGACCGTCGGCGGTGGGTGAGGGACGTCCCGAGCTACGCTAGGGTTCGCTACGAGAAAGTTTATCCGGGCGTTGACGTGGTTTACTACGGCAGGCAGCGCGAGCTTGAGTACGACTTCCATCTCGCGCCGGGCGCAGACCCCGCAAGCATCACGCTCGCCTTCGAGGGCGCGGACGCGCTCAGGCTCGACGCGGAGGGCGATCTCGTCTTGCAGGTCGGCGGGCGCAGCCTGACGCACACCGCGCCCGTCGTCTATCAGGACGACGGCGGCGCCCGCCGCCCGGTCGAAGGCTCCTACGTGCTCAAGGGCGAAGGCCGCGTCGGCTTCCGCGTCGGCGAGTACGACCCGCGGCTCCCGCTCGTCATTGACCCCGTCGCCAAAATCGGCTTCTCGACCTTCCACGGTGGCGAGGGCGACGACAACGCGTTCAGTGTGGCGGTGAGCGCGGCGGGCAGCGCCGTCGTCGCGGGGACCACCCTCTCAACCGACTACCCTTCGAGCAACGGCGACCCGGACGAAAATTTCGGCAACCGCCAAGACGCCTTCATCACCAAGTTCAACCCGGACGGCACCGGCACGCTCTACTCGGTCTACCTAGGCGGCTGGCGCGCCGACGCCGCCATCGCCGTCGCGCTCGACCCGGCGGGGAACGCCTACGTCACCGGCACGACCAACTCGTTCGACTTCCCCACCACTCCGGGCGTCGTCGACGAGAGGAGGAACAGGAGCATCGCCCGGGGGTCGACATTCTTCGGCGACGACGTCTTCGTCACGAAGCTCGACACGGGCGGCGCCATCGTCTACTCGACCTTCCTGGGCGGGGACGACGACGACGACGGGGCCGGCATCGCCGTCGACGCAGCCGGTCGAGCCTACGTCACCGGCGAGACGGGGTCGGCGCGCTTCCCCGTCAAGAACGAGTTCCAGAACGACCTCCTCTTCGGGGCCTCGACCGACGTCTTCCTCACCGTGTTCAACTCCGAGGCCACGGGCTTAATCTACTCAAGTTACCTCGGTGGCAAGACGTTCGACACCGCCACCAGCGTCGCCATCGACTCCGACGGCAACGCCTACGTCACTGGCGTGACCGACTCAGTAGACTCGTTCCCCGTCAAAGGGCCTTCGGGGCCGTTCCAGGCCCAGCACGCCGGGCGCGACGACCTGTTCGTGGCGAAGTTTAACCCGTTCGCCGCAGGCGAGGCGTCGCTCGTCTACTCCACGCTCGTCGGCGGCGGCGGGACCGATCATGGCCTCGCCGTCGCCGTGGACGGCGCGGGCCGCGCGCACGTCACTGGCGTCACAGGCTCTTTCGACTTCCCGCTCTTCGCCGCCGAGGGCGCGGAAGTCCTCGACCGCGAGAACGTCATCAACGAGGCGTTCATCCTCGCGGTCAACGCGGACGGCTCGCGGCTCGACTTCTCGACCCTCTTCGGCGGCGACGGGCAGGACACGGGGCGCGGCATCCGCCTCGACGCGGCGGGCAACATCTACGTCGCGGGCAACACGACCTCCGTGAACGGCTTTCCGCTGAAGAACGCCTTTCAGTCGGTCATCGGCGGGGGCGTGGCCAACTCCGACGCCTTCGCCGCCAAGCTCGCGCCCGACGCGCGCAAGGTTCTCTACTCAAGCTACCTCGGCGGGAAGGAGAGCGACGTCGGCTTCGCGCTCGACATAGACGCGCGCGGCAACGCCTACGTGGCGGGCGACGCCGTCTCGGACGATTTCCCCACTACGGACGGCGTCGCCCAGCGCGAGCGCGCCGGGAGCGGCGACACCTTCCTGACGAAGATAGGCGAGCTGAACCCCGACACCGTCGGCGTCTTCAACCCTTCGGCGCTTCAGTTCCAACTGCGCAACGAGAACGCCGCGGGCGCGCCAGACATCACCGTGGACTTCGGCGAGGCCGGCGACCTGCCCGTCGCGGGCGATTGGGACGGCGACGGCGTCACCGACGTGGGCGTCTTCCGCCCCGCCGCCGGGCAGTTCTTCCTGCTTGTCGGCGGCCAGACGATTACCGTCACCTTCGGGCAGGCGGGTGATTTGCCCGTGGCGGGCGATTGGGACGGCGACGGCGAAGACTCGGTGGGCGTCTTCCGCCCCTCGAAGGGGCAGTTCTTCCTCACCAACACGAACGCGCTTCAGACCACGATTGACTTCAACTTCCAGTTCGGCGCGAACGGCGATTTGCCCATCGCCGGCGACTGGGACGCGGACGGCTTGGACGAGGTCGGCGTCTTCACCCCCGCCGCCGGGCTGTTCTCCCTTACCAACTCGAACGAGAGCCCGAACATAGACATCACGGTCGCCTTCGGCGTAAAAGGCGACCGGCCGGTCGCGGGCGACTGGGACGGGGACGGCGTTGATTCGGTCGGGGTCTTCAGCCCCTCCGTCGCGCAGTTCTTCCTGACGAACACGAACGCCGAAGCCACCACCATTGACTTCAACTTCCAGTTCGGCGCCGCGGGCGACCTCCCCGTGGCGGGCGACTGGGACGGCACGCCTTAGAACATCTGAAAGGAGGGAAGCAACAAAGAGTCAGGCAAAAAGCAGTTAGGCAAAAAAGTAGGGTGAGAGGCGGCGTGCCTCTCACCCTACTTTTTTGCCTTCCGCGTCGTCTCAGGCGTGCTGCGGCTGCGGCGCCGAGTCGGTCGTCTGCGGGCGTATGCGGTAGCGCAGGAAGGCGCCCACGCCGCCGAACTCTTCCAGGAGCGTCGCGTCCTCTACGAAGGTTATGCGCGCGCCCGTCTGCTGCGCCCGCGTCACGAGGTCGTCGGCGACTATGACGGAGTCGGCCTCTATGTTAGCCACGCCGCCGTCAATGCCTGCGACGACCGGCTCCGCGACTTCGGCGTCGGAGAGGATAGCCACGTCCTCGCGGTCGCCCTCGATGTCCTGCTGCCGCGCAGAGATCACAAGCTCCTCGACCTGCCCCATCGAGAGCGCTTCGAGCGTATCCTGCGAGCCGACGACCGCGAGGCCGCCGGCGCGGTACTCGTCCACCAGCCGCTTGACCTTCTCCACGTCCTCCTGTGCGTCGTGCTCGCGCATCCTCTCCAAGGACGCATCGAATATCTCGTGCTCGGGCGAGTTGATGTCGAGCGAGAGCACGTCAACTACCTTCTCCTCGACCGCCTTCGGGAACTGCTCCTTGAGGAGCGGGATTATCACCTCGTCGCCCGCGAGTATGACGTGCTGTACGTTGTCTTCGCGCACGACCTCCTCGAGCATCCCGACCACCTCCTTGGCGTGTTGCAGGTGGTAGTTCTCGAGGTGGCGCTGGTAGCGCATCTGCGACCAGCCGCCGACCTTCGAGCCTTTGGTCTTTACGTTCGTGACCTCGTCGGTCTGCAAGGTCTTGCCGCGCCCGAAGACGAAGAGGCGAGCGCGGTTCGTGTCGGCGACGAGCACGGCGTAGCGCGGGTACTGATCCATCATGCGCGCCAGCGGGTAAAGGTGCGGCTGGTTGTAAATGTACAGGCGGTGGTTCTCGATGGGGGCTTCGAGCTGGATGGGCTCGAAGAAGTCGCCGGCCCCGGCGCAGGCGAAGATGGCTATGCCGTTGGTCTCGGGCCGAACCTCGCCGGCGAGGTACTCGCGTATGCGCTCGGCGTCGCGCTCGAAGCTGGCGCGCTCGGGGCTGCTCGCGGGGAAGGTCTTCGCGCGCTCGCTGAACTCCTTTCGGAGGAAGCGGTCGAAGTCCGCGCGCCCGTGCTCGTTGGCCTGCGCGTTAAGGTATAGGCTCACGAAAGGCAACTCGACCGGCTCGAACGCCGCCAGCCGCTCCATTATCTGATCCAGCCTGCCGCTCTCCGCTGCACCACTCTGCGCCATCTGTTATGTCTCCCCTTTCGTCCTGTTGAATAAAGTTTTGCGAACCTCTCCGAGCGCGGCAGGCTAGCTCGCCCCGCCGCGGCTTCCAAATTTCTTACAGGGGGAATCGGTTGTACCGGATATTAGCACGCGCCCGCCGAGCCTAACAACGCCGCCCCCGGCGCAAAAACGCCCCAGACGCGATATCCTTCTGCGCCCCCTCTGCGCACTCCGCGCCTGCGGCGGTGAATTTTCGGATGAAATACTTTCTCGGCCTTTGTCATAAGGGGGTGAAAGGGCGTTTTTTGCCCACATTTCACCCCAGCGCCTTTGCGGCTCGACCGCAAAGCCTGCTGAACGGGCCGGCCCTCCTCCGCCGGCCCGTCCCTTATCTGTAGCCTTCGGCCTGCAAGGCGAAAAGCTCGGCGTAGAGGCCGCCGCGCGCGACCAGCTCTGCGTGCGAGCCCTCCTCGACCACGCGGCCCTCGTCTAAGACGAGTATGCGGTCGGCCATACGGACGGTAGAGAAGCGGTGGGAGATGATGACGGCCGCGCGCCCGCGCATGAGCTCGGCGAAGCGCTCGAAGACCTCGTACTCGGCGCGGGCGTCGAGCGCCGAGGTCGGCTCGTCGAGTATGAGGAGCTGCGCCTCGCGCATGTAGGCGCGCGCGAGCGCGACCTTCTGCCACTCGCCGCCCGAGAGCCCCACCCCGCCCTCGAAGCGGCGCCCGAGCATCTGTCTGTACCCGGCCGGGAAGCGCCCGAGCAGCGTCGAGGCGAGGGACTTCTCGGCCGCCGAGATGATGACGGGCGGCGGGGCCTGCCCGCCGCCGTTCGCGGCTTCGAGGTAGTCGCGCACGCGCTCAATCTCGCCGACGCCTATGTTCTCGTCGAAGCGCAGGTCGTAGCGCACGAAGTCCTGGAAGATGACGCCGACGCTGCGGCGCACGGACGCAAGGTCGTACTCGCGCAGGTCTCGCCCGTCGAGCGTGATGCGCCCCTCGGTC
>DASPKR010000402.1:0-2779 GCA_035627975.1 Pyrinomonadaceae bacterium
CGCGCTTCGACCTCTCGCCCGAACGACTGATTGAGCTGAAGAAGAACGGCGTGAGCGAGCGAGTCATACTCGCCATGCTCGCGCACGAGGGCGCGCAGGGCGCAGCCGCCGAAGACTGGGGCGACGATGAAGGCTTCTTCACGGACGCGGGCGCCGCGCCGGGCCGCTCGCCCAATTCGGGCGGCACTGGCATCTTCGGCTCCTCGGGCGGCTCGCGCGGCCGCGAGCGCTCGCGCGGCGGCAGCGGCAGCGCCGATACCGAGACGCAGACCACGGGCACAGCCACCGTCCGCATACTCAAGCCGCAGGCCGAGGCCGGCGGCTCGCCCGCGAAACTCGAGCGCACGCCCACGCTCACGAACGATTCCGTCGTCGAGTTGGTCGAGGCCGGCTTCAGCGAAGGCACGATAATCCGGCGGATAGAACAGTCGCCCGTCGAGTTCGACCTGTCGGCCGAGCGCCTCGCCGAGCTTCGCAAGCGGCGCGTCACCGAGCCCGTCATCACCGCCATGCGCGCCGCGATGGGCGAGGGCGCAGAGCAGCCCTCCCGGCCGGAGGACTGAGCGATGCCTTCGACCTGCGAGCGCGGGGCTGTCAAGAGCGGATTGACGAGGGCGGCGCTCGCCTTCTCGCTCCTGTGCGCCGCGCTTCTCACAGGGCTCCCCGCGGCTGCCACGCAGGAGCGCGTGCGCCCCCGCCGCGCCTCGCAGACGCAGGAGACTAAACCCGCTCAGGGTACGGCCGAGACGGACGTTGACGAAGACGAGGTCGTCCGAATCAACTCTTCCGAAGTCCTCCTGCCCGTCACGGTGCGCGACGCGGGCGGGCAGCTCGTCACGGGCCTGAAGCGAGAGGACTTCCGCGTGCTCGAAGAGGGAAAGGAGCAGCCCTTAAGCGACCTCGCGCTCAGGCAGGTTCCCGTTGACGTCGCGCTTCTGGTTGACTCTTCCTCTTCGGTTGCGGCGAGCTTCGAAGACTTCCGACGCGCGGCGGACGAGTTCGCCGGACGGCTCACGCCGGAAGACCGATTCAGCCTCGTCAAGTTCGACGACCGCGTCGAGCTGCTCCTCGACTGGACGCGCAGCCGTCTGCAACTGCGCCGCGCCCTGCGACGGCTCTCCACGGGCGTGTTCACGCGCTTCAACGACGCACTCCTGCTCACGGCCCGCGAGCAGTTCGGCGCCCGGCAGCGGCGCCGCGCCCTCGTCGTCTTGAGCGACGGAATAGACAGCGGCCGCGGCGCCTCCACCAGCGAAGCCGCCCTCCGCGCCGTGCTCGAAACTCAAGTCACCGTCTATGTCATCGCCAACACGGAGATAGAGCGCGCGCGCAAGCAGTCAGAGCTTGACAACCTGCTCGCCGGCTCCGACTCCTCCGTGCGCTTCAACGAACTCCGGATCGGCGACCTCCGCGAGGCCCTGCGCGTGCTCGACGCGAGCGAGCGCGCCCTTGAGCGCCTGACCAACTCGACGGGCGGGCGGCTCTACAAGCCGCGCGACTTCGCCTCCCTCGACCGCGTCTATGGCGAGATTGCCGAGGAGCTTCGCAGTCAGTACGCCCTCTACTACACGCCGACCGACCACGCGCGCGACGGCCGCTTCCGCCGCGTCCGCGTCGAGACCCCGGGCCGCCCCTACCAGGTCTCGACCCGCGTGGGCTACTTCGCCCCCCGCAGCTGAGCTTAACGGCACTGCCCTCTGTTGGTCGGTTTTAGTAAATTTTCCTGAAAAAATCAGCATGGTGAGTCAACAAGGCCGCGGCGGCTTTGACTATGAGCCGTCACTGTGTCACAAGGCCACGCATAAAGGTTAGTGTAGGAAAAAGGGCTATGTTGACCCGAATGTGACCGCTTTGACTTGTCGCCTCTGCGCACGCTTCTCACCTTTAAAACTAAATATATCTTCACTTAGATGCTGTACGCCCCCGCTGGCATAGGCATTGCCAGAGTCGGGGCGCTGATTCATGTCTAATCAGCGCAAGGTTCACAGGAGAGTTGTTTTTTGCGCCGGGCTGCTCTGTGGGAACTCAAGTGGCCCCGGCGCTTTGAAATATAGGCCGGCAGCTTGCTTTGCGCGGCTGAGTCGCGTAAGGTGTCGAGTTTTCGTGCCGGCCCCGCACGGATGTCAACATTTTTAGAGAAGGGAAACAGATGAAACCCATCAAGCACGTCGAGAAGGGCCTGACCGCGGTGGCGGGCGGCCTTTTTAATACGGTTCAGTTCTTCAACCAGTACAGGCCGAACGAGTCTTTCACGCCGAAGTGGTCAGACAAGCCGCTTTTGAAGTCGTGGCAGAAGTCGAAGCCGCCGCTCGGCTTCCCCCGCACGACCGACAGCCTCTGCCCGAAGTGCGTCATCGAGGCGCGCGCCAAGATTCTATCCGCTCCCGAGATTGACCCCAGCGTGCTCGTCAACGAGAAGGTCGGCGAGATTAAGGCGCAGATCATCGAGCGCGACGGCCAGATTTGGATGGTCAAGGACTGCCCCGTGCACGGCCACTTCGAGGACATCATGGCGATTGACTCGGCCTTCCTCAAGCACATCGAGTCAATGTTCCCGGGCCGTGACATCAACGCGCACAACGACAAGGGGCTGCACGACCACGGCTCCTCCTCGATCAAATTCGGCCGCGGCTCCGTGCTGACCATAGACCTGACGAACCGCTGCAACATGATGTGCGACCCGTGCTTCATGGACGCCAACCAAGTCGGGTTCGTCCACGAGCTCTCCTTCGACGAGGTCAAGGACATTCTCGACAAGGCCATCTCGATTAAGCCGCGC
>DASPKR010000403.1:0-3823 GCA_035627975.1 Pyrinomonadaceae bacterium
GCCCGCAAGGCCGGCCCCGACTCTGGCCCCGCCGGCAGCCATCCCGGGCGCAGACGCTCCCGACATCGTGCGCGCGGGCGCGGTCAAAGTCTCGCCCGAGCTTGCGGGCCGCGCTCGCAAAGGCCGAAGCTCTTCGGAGCGCGCGCGGGTGATAGTCCAGTTCGCGTCGAAGCCGGGCGTGGTGCTCGGGTGGGAGCTGCGCCGCCGCGATGTGAGCACGAAGCGCGACCTGCCGCGCCTCGGCGCGCGGGTGCTCGAGCTTCCCGTGGGGGCCGTCGAGCGGCTCGCCTCGCACAGGGAAGTCCGGTACGTGTCGCCCGACCGCGAGACCATCTCGGCCGGCCACGTCTCGCGCACGACCGGGGCCGACGACGTGCGCGAGCCCGCGGGGCTCCTGAACACGGCGGGGCTCGACGGCGCGGGCGTCGGCATCGCCGTCCTCGACTCCGGCGTTGACACGCGCCACGTGGCCTTCCGCGACGACAACAACAGGCTGCGCGTCGCGGCCGCGCGCGACTTCACGGGCGAGGGGCGCACCGACGACCCGCACGGCCACGGCACGCACGTCGCCTCCATCGTCGCGGGCAACGGCCGCGTCTCGCGCGGCGAGTACATAGGAGTGGCGCCGGCGGCGAGCCTCCTGAGTCTGCGCGTGCTCGACAGCCGCGGCGTCGGCCGCGTCTCTTACATACTCGCGGCGCTCGACTGGGTTCTGGCAAACCGCGCCCTCTACAACATACGTGTCGTCAACCTGAGCCTCGGCGCAGCCGCGGTCGAGTCCTACCGCGACGACCCGCTCTGCCGCGCCGTGCGCCGCCTGGTTGACTCAGGCGTGGTCGTCGTCGCCGCCGCGGGCAACAACGGCAAGGACGCCTCCGGCAATAAAATCTACGGCCAGATTCACTCGCCCGGCATCGAGCCCTCGGCCATCACCGTCGGCTCCACGAACACCTTCGGCTCCGACTACCGCTCCGACGACGCGGTCGCCTCCTTCAGTTCGCGCGGCCCGACGCGCGGCGGGCGCGCGGACGCCCTGAGCGGCGCGAAGCAGTACGACAATCTACTGAAGCCCGACCTGGTCGCGCCCGGCAACAAGATCATAGACGCCGCCGCCGAGGACAACTACCTGCTCGCCTCGAACCCCTCGCTCGACGCGCACGTGAGCAACTCCGACGGCCGCCGGATGATGTACCTGAATGGCACCTCGATGTCGGCGCCGGTCGTCGCCGGCGCGGCCGCGCTCGTGCTCCAAGCTAACCCGACGCTCACGCCTAATTTAGTTAAGGCCGTGCTCATGTACACGGCGCAGCCGCTAGCCGGCTTCAACACGCTGGAGCAGGGCGCGGGGCAACTGAACGTCGAGGGCGCCGTTCGGCTCGCCCGGCTCGTGCGCCGCGACCTGACTGCCCTGACGCCGACGGGCGCGCCTCTCCTCGCCGCCTCCTCCCCGCCCGCGCCGCGCACGACCATCGCGGGCGAGACGTTCGCGTGGGCGCAGGGGCTCGTCGTTGGGCGCGGCTACGTGGCCGGCGCGGAGTTGATGTGGAAGTACCAGAGCCTCTACGGCCTCGGGGTTCTGGTGAGCGACGGCGTGTTAGTTAGCGACGGCGTGTTGGTCAGCGACGGCCGGCTGCTTTCGGACGGAGTGCTCGTGAGTGACGGCGTGCTCGTGAGCGACGGCGGGTCGCTCGGGAGCGGCGCCCTCTTCCTCGGCGCGGGCGTGCTCGTGAGCGACGGCGTGCTGGTCAGCGACAACGTGGCGCTGCCCGACGGCGTGTTAGTTAGCGACTCGGTGTCCGCCGCCGACAGGGCCGCGCAGGCTCTTGCGGCCGCACTGAACGGCGAGGCTACGGGCATGATGCCCGCCGTGCCCGACTCGGAAGACGACCCCCTCGATTACAAGGAGCTGCTGGACTACAACCTCGTGCGCAGGAGGGCGGGCGCCCGCCTGAAGATTAAAGACTGAAGGGCGCCGCCCTCGCGGCTCTTGAATTGACGCGCACGCGCATCATCAGAAGGAGTGAACTGATGCCCCAGCCGAGAAACACGAAGGACGCCGCCGCGGCCGTCGCCGCGCCCGCCGCGGCCGCACCCCAGGACGGCCCCGAGGCGCTCATACCGCTGCCCCTGACGGACAGGGACGACGAGCGCGAGGTGCTCGACTTCCTCGCCGAGCGCCCCGTGCACACCGTGGTGATGAGCGGCTACATACGCGACAACGGGCTCGAAAGCCCCTTCAACCGCGGCACGTTCTACGCCTGCCGCGACCAGCGCGGGGCGCTTCAGGGAGTGGCCCTGATAGGCCACGCGATGTTCATCGAGGCGAGGACGGAGGCGGCCCTGCGCGGCTTCGCGCGGCTGGCGCAGCGCCACCGCTCCGTGCACATGCTGCTCGGCGAGCAGGAGGTCATACAGCGCTTCTGGTGCTACTACGCCGAAGCGGGGCAGGCCACGCGCCTCTTCTGCCGCGAGCTGCTCTACGAGCAGCGCTGGCCGGTCGAGGCGCACGATCCCGTCGAGGGGCTCCGGCGGGCGACGCTCGAAGACTTGATGCTCGTGATGCCCGTCCACGCCGCGCTCGCCTACGAGGAGAGCGGCGTGAACCCGATGGAGACAGACCTCCAGGGCTTCCGCATGCGTTGCTCGCGCCGCATCGAGCAGGGGCGCGTCTGGGTTCTGGTCGAGCGCGGCAACCTGGTGTTTAAGGCCGACGTGATAGCCGACACGCCCGACTGCGCTTACATCGAGGGGCTCTACGTTGACCCGCCGGAGCGGCGCAAGGGCCACGCGCTACGCTGCCTCTCGCAGATGACGCGCAGGCTCCTCGAGCGCACGAAGGCCGTAAGCGCACTCGTCAACGAGCAGAACTACGGCGCGCAGTCGCTCCTCGTCAAGGCGGGCTTCAAGCTGCGCGGCTACTACGACACCATCTTCCTCGAAAGCACAGGGCAGTAGTCAGTCGGCCGGACGGAGTGAGCGGATGAACAAACAGAGGTTTACGCGCCCGTACATGGTTCTGGTCGTCGCGCTCGGCGCGGCCGCGTGCGCCTACTCGGCGCTGAACCTGCCCGCCGGGCGGCTCGACGTGAGGTTCCTGGGGCTCGCGGTCATCACGGTCGCGATAAGCTCGCGGCTGACCGTGATGATACCGCGCATAAGCGGCCACATATCGGTCTCGGACACCTTCATCTTCCTGACGATGCTGCTATACGGCGGCGAGCCGGCCGTCCTGCTCGCCGCGACCGAGGCGCTCTGCTCGTCGCTCTTCTTCAGCCGCCGCGCCATCTACATACGCCCGCTCACCATCGCCTTCAACTCGATGATGATGGCCTGCTCGACGTTCCTGACGGCCGCCGCCGTGCGGCTCCTCTTCGGCGACGTGGTGCTCTTGCCGCACGGCGAGTTCTCCGCCACGTTCGTCGTCGCGCTGTGCGCGATGGGGCTCGTGCAGTACGTCTCGAACTCGTCGCTCGCCGCCGTGCACACGGCGTTCAAGACGAACCAGCCCGGCTGGCGCACCTGGAACAAGTATTACCTCTGGGCCTCGATAACCTACTTCGCGGGCGCCTCGGCCGCAGGCATCATCGCGAAGGTGGCGGACGTGGCCGGCTTCTACGCGCTCGTCGCCACCACCCCGATAATCGCAATCGTCTATTTCACCTACCGCACATACCTCGAGAACATCGAGGCGATGGCGGCGGCCGCGAAGGCCGAGGCCGCCGCAGAGGCCCGCGCAGAGTCGGCGGCGGAGCAGGCGGAGCAGGCGCGGCGCCACGTCGAGGAGCTGTCGCACTACATAGCCGAGCAGGAGCGCATACGCGAG
>DASPKR010000404.1:0-3167 GCA_035627975.1 Pyrinomonadaceae bacterium
CGCGGAAGCTGGCGGGCATCCTGTTCGCGCTCTGGCGCGACGGGACGGAGTTCGATCCGGGGCACAGCATGGGGCACAGCATGGCGACTACTGGATCATAGCTCGCGCGTGAGTGCACGTCGCCCGGATCAGCGAGTTCAACAGCAAGGGCCGGTGAGCGCGGCATAACGTCTGGCCGCCCGGAGAGCCGCTAAAGGAATAGCGCCGCCCGCCCGTCGAATCCGAAGATGCGCCGGCGTCAGAGATGCCGATCTAGAGCGCGGACAGAGAGATGAGTGTGAACTTCGCTGAGGCTGGAGCGGTGTGCCTCAGGGCAAGGCGGTAGAAGAAACACTTGACGTGGGGCACCGCTTCACAGAGACGTTATGATACACCAATTATTACCGAGCGGCTGCTCCTATTTCTCTACCTCTACGGCAGCGCCAAGGCTACCCAAGGTCTTCACAGAAGCCTTTCCTACAATATTAAACATTTGCCCTTGACAACATTCGTTATAACAACTATACTTCTTCCCGTGGTGACGAAGTTGCAAAAAGAGCTGAAGCAGACGAAGCCCTTCACGAGCTTGGAGGAGGAAGTCCTCCTCAACCTCGCGCGCACGGCCGAGCACGTGAGCACGCACTTCGCCGGGGTCCTGAAGAGCGCCGACCTGACCCCGACGCAGTACAACGCCCTGCGGATCTTGCGCGGCGCCGGCGAGGAGGGGCTTACCTGCGGGGAGATCGGCGGGCGGATGGTGACGCGCGAATCCGACGTCACGCGCCTGCTCGACCGCCTCGAGAAGAGGGGGCTCATCACGCGCGAGCGCCCGGAGACGAACCGGCGCGTCGTCATCACGAGGATCACGGACGTGGGGCTCGGCCTGCTCGCGGAACTCGACGGCCCCGTGCAGGAGGCCAACCGAGCGGCGGCAGGCCACCTCGGCCGTACGCGGCTGAAGGCGCTCAACGAGCTGCTCGAGGAACTGCGGGGCAACGGCGCCTAATTTTTTTGCCCTAACAGTTGTTATAACGAACTTAGGTATAACAAAGGCGGTACGGTGATGGAAAACACAGCCAGGCGACTCCCGACCTACTTCATCTCGCACGGCGGCGGCCCCTGGCCGTGGCTCAAAGAACAGATGCCGGGCATGTTCGACAACCTCGAGGCCTCGCTCAGTGACATGCCCCGCCAGGTGGGCACGACCCCGAAGGCCGTGCTGATGGTCTCGGGCCACTGGGAGGAGCGCGACTTCACGGTGATGTCGGCCCCCCGGCCGCCGATGGTCTACGACTACTCGGGCTTCCCCGCGTTCACCTACCAGATCAAATACCCGGCGCCGGGCTCGCCCGAGGTCGCCACTCGCGTGCAGGAGCTGCTGCGCGGCGCGGGCTTCGCGGCCCCGGCCGACGACCGGCGCGGCTTCGACCACGGCACGTTCGCGCCGCTCAAGGCCATCTACCCCGAGGCCGACGTGCCAGTGCTTCAGCTCTCCATCAGGAGCGACTACGACGTGGACGCCCACCTCGCCGTCGGGCGCGCGCTCGCGCCCTTGAGGGACGAGGGCGTGCTCATCGTCGGGAGCGGCCTGAGCTACCACAACCTGCGGAGGTTCGGCGCCGCGGGCGTGGACCCTTCGCGCGAGTTCGACGCCTGGCTGACCGGGGCGGTCTGCCGGTCGGTCGGCGGGGAGAGGAACGCGTTGCTCCGGGGCTGGACGGCGGCCCCTTCGGCGCGGCTGGCGCACCCCGATGAGGACCACCTGATCCCGCTGATGGTGGCGGTCGGCGCCGCCGAGGGGGAGGCGGGCGAGACCGTCTACCACGAGGACTCTTTCGCCGGCTCCCTGACGGTCTCAAGCTACCGCTTCGGTAGGGGCGACGGGTGACGGACATTTTCTAACCTGAAGGAGAATCATTATGGCAAACCTGGATTCGTTCCAATCGAAGTGGGGGCCGCGGCTCCTGAGCGTCCTGCGGATAGTGGCGGGCTTTCTTCTCATGCAGCACGGGATGCAGAAACTCCTGGGGCTGCCGGCCCCGATGCCGACGGGCACGGTCCCGCTGCTCTCCCTGTTCGGCTTCGTGGGGGTGCTGGAACTCGGGGGCGGACTGCTCCTGCTGCTGGGGCTGTTTACGCGCCCGGTGGCCTTCATCCTCTCGGGCTTAATGGCCGCAGCCTACTTCATGGCGCACGCGCCGCAGGGGTTCTGGCCGCTCCTGAACCAGGGTGAGCTGGCGGCGCTCTACAGCTTCGTCTTCCTGTACCTGGCGGTCGCGGGCGGCGGCCCGTGGGCTTTAGACCGCTTGCTGCGCCGCGGGCGTGCGGCGGAGCGCGCGTAAGACCTCGCGCCATCTCACTCATTGATCAAAGGTAGACACCGTCTGGTGGAAGCATCGGCCCCACGCCGATGGACTGCGCGGCCCTCGGTCGACGCTTGGAGCCGGCACCCGGCAGGTAAGGAAAGGACAGGAGACATGATCGCAATCACCGGAGCCACGGGGCAACTCGGCCGCCTCGTCGTCGAGAAGCTCAAGGACAAGATATCCGCCTCTGACATCGTCGCGCTTGCGCGTTCGCCGCAGAAGGCGGCGGACCTGGGCGTCGCGGCGCGCGAGGCCGACTACGACAGGCCCGAGACGCTGGGGCGTGCCCTCGAAGGCATCGAGACGCTGCTGCTAATCTCCTCGAACGAGGTGGGCAAGCGGGCCGCGCAGCATCACGCCGTCATCGAGGCGGCGAAGAAGGCGGGCGTCAAGAGGGTCGTCTACACTAGCCTGCTCCACGCGGACACTACGCCGCTGAGCCTCGCCGACGAGCACCGCCAGACGGAGGCCGAGCTGAAGGCTTCGGGCATCGCCTACACCATCCTGCGAGACGGCTGGTACACGGAGAATTACATCGGCTCGATTCCGGGTGCGCTCGCCGTCGGAGCGTTCGTGGGCAGCGCGGGCGAAGGCAGGATCTCGTCGGCGACGCGCGCCGACTTCGCGGACGCGGCGGTGGCCGTGCTGACGACCGAAGGGCACGAGGGCCAGACCTACGAACTGGCCGGCGACGAGGCATGGACGCTCTCCGACCTGGCGGCCGAGGTCTCCCGGCAGACCGGCAGGGAGATTCCCTACCGTGACCTGCCCGAGGCGGAGTACGCGGACGCGCTGAAAGGGTTCGGAATGCCCGAAGGGTTC
>DASPKR010000405.1:0-2075 GCA_035627975.1 Pyrinomonadaceae bacterium
AGGGCGGGCGTCGCGAAGACGGAAAGCCTGCCCCTGTTCGGTGTCGCGTCGGTCGTTAGCATTCGAAGACCTCGAAATCAGTAAACGTCGCTGAGAAGGTCAGAGAGGCGCGGTAGGCTCTCGTCGTCATCGTCCGTGAGCCGCGCGTCGCGGCGTGCGACGTGCGGCGAGGGCGCGCGCCTGCGCTGCTTAGCGGCGTTCGCGAGTTGAAGCTGCGGCGCACCCTTCTTAGGCGCGGGCGCGTCGGCGGAGGCCAGCTGCTCCTGCTGCCGCTCCCGTTCCCAGCGTCTCTCGGCCTCAGCCACTTGCTGGCGCGCGCGCTCCTCGGCGATGGCGTCAACCTGCTCGCGCGTATAGCCGCCCCGCGAAGGCGTCTCGACGGTCTTGACCATTTCGACGACGCGCTCGGGGACGCCCGTGCGGAAGGCGAAGCCGTCAGCGCCCCATGTGATTTCCGTCCGGAGGAGCGTGAGCGCGGCGAGCGCACAGACGGCGACGGCCGCCGTGACCGTGCCGACTCGCAGCCAGAGCGGCGAGAGCGAGAAGAACTCGCGCAGGGCCGCCATAGCCGAGCGCTCGCGAGTCGCACGCTCCGTTGCCCGCGAAGCCTGAGCGAAGGGAAGCGGCTCCTGCCGTAGAGCGCGGTTCAGGTCGAGCGAAGGCGCGGCGCTCAACACTGCCGCGTGCCAGTCGGCAACGCCGGAGCGCAACTGCCGGAAGGCTGCAAGCTCTTCGCGGCAGACGACGCAGTCGTTCAGGTGCTCGCCGAAGGCTGCGGCCTCCGCGGGGCCGGCCTCGCCGTAGAGGTGCGCCAGCAAATCTTCTGCGCGCTCGCAGCCGCGCGCGGCCGCGGGGTCTCCAAAGCCGTCCGTCTTTTCTTTCATCGCGGGGCCACCTCCAACTGGAACCTCTCTAAACGCATACGCAACTGCCGGAGCGCCGTGTATAGCCGCGTCTTTACCGTGCTCAAGGGGACTTGGAGCGCGTCGGAAATCTCCTGAAACGTCATCCCCTCGAACTCCTTGAGCACGACTACCTCGCGTAGCTCCGACGGGAGCGAGGCGACGGCGCGCCTGACGGCCTCAGTCCGCTCGGCGCGCTCGGTCGCTTGGGCGGGCGACGCATGTTCAGGCGCGGCCATGAAGCGCTCGCCCGATACCTCAGCGGCGTCGTCAATCCCTGTCTCGGCACGCACGCGGGCGCGGCGCCGGCGCGTGATGCACTGGTTGACCGCGATCCTGTGAAGCCATGAGGAGACTTTGGCCTCGCCGCGGAAGCCGCGCAGGTTGCGGTAGGCGGAGATGAAGGTCTCCTGCGCGGCGTCGCGGGCCTCTTCGGCGCTCCCGAGAATGCCGAAGGCGAGCGCGAAAATCTTGCGCTCCCAGCGACTTACAAGCTCGCCGAAGGCTTCGAGGTCGCCGCCCAGGGCGCGCTCAACAATCTGCTCGTCGGTCGTCTCCGCCACCGCCTCTCCGAACTCACGCGCGAAAAATCGCGCCCCGCGCGCCGACTTGCCCTCCGTGCCTTAAGACGCGCCGCCGGCCCCCGCGGTCTGCAAAAGTTAAGGTCATTTTGCCTAAAGAAATCAACGAGTTAAAAATGGGCCAAACTATTGACAGCCCGCGCCGCCCGCACGTAGGATGAAAAAGAGGCCGGCTTTTCGGTGACGAAGGCCGCGCCCACTCGATTAAAGCAAAACCCGCCGCGATTTTACTCCCGTTCGACCGTTAAACTTCCCTTAAATGTTCGACAGCTTACCGCGAATACGGCTCCTCTACATCGTTCTGGGGACGCTGCTGGTGGTCGGGCTCATCCCGCTTGGGATGGCCGGCTGGATGCTCTCGGGCCGCAGCGCGACAGAGCTTCGTTCGGTCGAGGGCCGCTACCAGGCCCAACTCGTCCACGACAAGGCGCGGCAGATAGAGCTTTACGGGCAGCGATACCGCGAAGTCGTGACGGGCCTTGCGCGCGCCTTCGAGCTGACGGGCGGCGTCGGCGTGCTCGGCGCGCAGGGGAGCGACGCGCGCTTGCAGAAGGCGGTCGAGGACGACAGGAACCTGAACGCTCTCGCCATC
>DASPKR010000406.1:0-4740 GCA_035627975.1 Pyrinomonadaceae bacterium
GACCGCGGCGAGGTCACGCTCGACGGCCTCGTCAAGTATTTGCAGGAGCGCGTGCCGAAGCAGGTTCAGATTGACCTCGGCGCAGGGAAGGCGCAGAAGCCATTCGCCGTAATCGAGGGCTACAAGGCCGACGAGCTCGTCTTGAGCGTCGCGGAAGCCGGCGGGCGCGGCCTCTCCGCCGCGCCGAAGGACGACGAGCCCGAGCAGACCGAGCCGCAGCAGGCGACGCCCGCGAACGCCTCGCCCGACAAGGGGCGCGAGGCTTCAGGCCCCTTGAAGCTCGAAGGCACGGCGTGGGAGGGCTACTCAAACGACTCCGGCCCCTTCACCGTAGAGTTCCTGCCCGAAGGCAAGCTCCGCTACACGCATCTCTTCACGGGCCGCGCGACCGGCGGCACCTGGAAGCAGTTGGGAGAGTTCGTGCAGGTCTCTCTGGGCGGCTATTCCAATTTCAACGGAAGGCTCGAAGGCGGCGCCCTCAAGGGCGAGGGCTCGAACGCGGAGGGCGTGAAGTGGAAGTGGGAGCTTAAGCAGAAAGAGAAGTAAGGCTGAGGCTCGGGACACACGAGAAGGGGGACGAGAGTCACGCTGCCTCTCGTCCCCCTTCTTTTTCTTTCGCCGTCCCCTAGCCTTTAATCTCCGCGACGGCCTCGGCGGCCTCGGCGTCGAGCGGCGAGACTTCGGCGAGGTCTTCGTCGTCGCCTTCGAGGTAGCGGCGCCGGTGGACTGCGCCGTCCGACTCGAAGATGTATGCGGCCGGGGCCTCGCGCATGATGATGTCTTGCAGGCACATCAGCCCGTAGAGGAGCGCCTCGGGGCGCGGCGGGCAGCCCGGTATGTAAACGTCAACGGGGATGACGCGGTCAACGCCCTGCATCGTCGAGTAGGAGTCGAACGGGCCGCCCGTCGAGGCGCACGCGCCCATCGCTATCGCCCACTTCGGCTCCGGCATCTGGTCATAGACGCGGCGCACGACCGGCCCCATCTTAAGCGTCACAGTGCCGGCGACGATTATTAAATCGCTCTGCCGCGGCGACGGCCGGAAGACGCCCGCCCCGAAGCGGTCTATGTCGAAGCGCGACGAGCCGGCCGCTATCATCTCTATCGCGCAGCACGCGAGCCCGAACGTCATCGGCCATAGCGCCGATTTCCGCCCCCAGTTCACAAGCTCGCGGACGGGCTTCGCCCCCATCACCGGCGCCGCCACCTTGCGCCTGAGCGAGTTGAATATCGAGTCAACGGTCGTGAGTACGATGCCTTCCGGGTGCTCAGCCATAAAGAAGCTCTCGGCAATCAGGGGTCAGCTTCACGCCCATTCCAGCGCGCCCTTGCGCCACGCGTAGTAGTAGCCGACGACGAGGATGCCTATGAAGACGAACATCTCGATGAGCGCGAACTTAGTGAAGCTGAAGTCGTCGCCCATGAAGATTATCGCCCACGGCAGCAGGAAGATGGTCTCCACGTCGAATATGAGGAAGAGCATCGCGACGATGTAGTAGCGCACGGTGAAGCGGTCGTGCGCCTCCGTCGTCGGGTCTATGCCGCACTCGTAGGGGCGCATCTTCGCCTTTGCGTAGAGCATGGGGCGGACGAAGCGTCCGAGCACGACCGGCAGCACGGGGAAGACGACCGCCACGGCGAAGAAGACCATCACCGGCCAGTAGGCGGCGACGGGGCCGCCGAGGCCGGCCTTCGCCGACGCGGCGCCTGCGGCGTCGGCGCTCGCTTGCAGGAGGAACGCGCTAAGCATTTTCTTCGGGCTCGCCTCTCGCGGTCGCGCGCGGGCGCGTGTGGGATAGCTAAGGCGGATTCTAGGCCGCGCCCGCGCGCGCTGTCAACAACACCCTCCGCCGCGCGCCGCCTCTACCCGTGCAGACGGTCGTCGCGGCCTTCGAGGAGCGCGACGGCGTGCGCCAGCACCGGGCGGATTACCTCGAAGCACTCGCGCACGCCCTTCGGCGAGCCCGGCAGGTTGATTATGAGCGCGCCGGAGCGCGTGCCGCACACCCCGCGCGAGAGCATCGCCGTAGGGGTTTTGCCGAGCGTCGCGGCGCGCATGGCTTCGGCGAGGCCCGGCGCCTCGCGCTCGACGGCGGCGCGCGTGGCCTCCGGCGTCCTGTCGCGCGGGCCGAGGCCCGTCCCTCCCGTCGTCACGACGAGGTTCACATCCTCGCGATCCGCGTAAGCCCGCAGCGCCGCCGAGAGCGGCCCCTCTTCGTCCGGCAGAACCTCGCGCGCGACGATTTCGGCCCCGGCCCCGACCAGAAGCCCCGCGAGCGCCTCGCCCGACTCGTCGGCGCGCTCGCCCCGCGCGCACCTGTCGCTGACCGTGATGACGGCGGCGCGCAACAAAATTTCCATAACTTCCCCCTCCGGAACTCCCCCGCCGAGCCCGCGCCCCCGCGCCCCCAGCTACGTCTTTACGTAGTAATCTGCGGCGCGCGGCGCCGCCCCCGATTAAAAGTCAAAAAAGCGCTTGACTAATTCCCGAAATAAGCGTAAAAGCCTTCCTGCCTAACTCAGCCACGGGAACTTCGGCTTTCCCGACTCCGCTTTTTGCCGCAGGCAACATCCTGCATCTTGTTTCTGCCACGTGAAGCTGCGCCCTCGCGCTAACCCACAAGGTTTTTCAATCAAAATGGGAGACTACCAAATGAACAAGTTTCGCCTCTGCATGAACGTCATAGCGTTTATTGCATTCACGGTCGCTCTGTCCGCCGCGGCGCAGGCCCAGGCCACGCGCACGTGGGTGTCCGGCGTCGGCGACGACGTCAACCCGTGCAGCCGCACGGCCCCCTGCAAGACCTACGCCGGCGCCATCTCCAAGACGGCGCGCGACGGTGAGATAAGCACGCTCGACCCGGGCGGCTTCGGCGCCGTCACCATCACGAAGTCCATCACGATTAACGGCGGCGGGACGGGCCAGGGCTACGGCTCCATCCTCGCGGCCCTGACGAACGGCGTCATCGTCAACATCACGGACCCCGCCGACACGCGCAAGAACGTGCGCCTCAACTGGCTCGACATCAACGGCGCGAGCACCGGCCTGGACGGCATACGCTGGCTCGCCGGCAACGGGCTCCACATCGAGAACACCCACATTGACGGCTTCACCGGCGACGGCATTGACGTGGCCTTCAGCGCCCTAAACAACACGGCCTTCTCGATGAGGAATGTGACGATCAGGAACTGCACCGGCGCCGGCGTCAAGATGAGCGCCAACTCTACGGGGACGACCGGCTTCTCGTTCGAGCGCATCAACATCAGCCGCTGCGGCACCGGCATAGACGCCCAGAACGGCTCGCGCGGCACCGTCAGCGACAGCGTGCTCGCGCTCAACTCCACCGGCGTCTCCGCCACCGAGGGCTCCAGCAACACGGAAGTCAACCTCGACAGCACGTCCTTCACCGGCCACGTGACCGGCATAAGCGTCGGAGCGGGGGCTAGGGCGCGCATCTCGCGCTGCCTCCTCACTCAGAACGTGACGTCGCTCACCGGCCCCGTGGACACCGGCGGCAACAACACCATCATGGGGAACACGAACAACAACGCTCCGGGCGTCCCGAGCGGCGGCCAGTCGTTCCCGCAGAACTAACGCGCACGAGGGCGCTCGACCGGGCGCCACGACGCAAAACCGATTCCCCTCCCGGCCGCGCAGCCCGCGGCCGGGAGGGGAATTTTTATCCCCCTGCGGGCTTCAAATCCGAGCGGCGAGGCCGGGGCCGTCCTTAGCCCCGCCCGGCGGCTCGGGCTCGGCGGCGCCGTGCAGTTCCTGCAAGGTGATGACCGAGGAGGCCGCGCGCTCGCGCGACGCGATGGCCTCGACGGCGGCGTGCGCGCCCGTCATCGTCGTCACGCACGGCACGTTGAACTGCAAGGCGGCGCGTCGTATCGCCTGCTCGTCGTAGCGCGACGCCTGCCCGAGCGGCGTGTTTATGACGAGCGCTATCTCGCCCTGCCGGATTCTGTCGGCGATGTTCGGGCGCCCCTCGTTCACCTTGAAGATGGTCTCGACTTCGAGCCCGACCTCGCGCAGCCGCGCCGCCGTCCCCACAGTCGCCGTCAGCCTGAACCCCAGCCGCACGAGCCTGCGCGCGAGCAGGGCCGCCTGCCCCTTGTCCGAGTCGTTGACGGAGATGAAGGCCGCGCCCCCGGCGGGCAGCTCTATCCCCGCGCCGGCCATCGCCTTCGCGAAGGCCGCGCCGAACGTCTCGCCGACGCCCATCACCTCGCCCGTCGAGTGCATCTCGGGGCTCAGTATGGGGTCAACGCCGGGGAACTTCTTGAACGGGAAGACGGGCGACTTGACGTAGAAGCGGTTCACGCGGACGGTCAAGTCCTCGGGGAGCTTGAAGCCCGAGAGCGGGCGGCCCGCCATCACGAGCGCAGCCACGCGCGCGAGCGGCACCCCCGTCGCCTTCGACACGAAAGGAACGGTGCGCGACGCGCGAGGGTTCACTTCGAGCACATAGACGCGGTCGTCCTTCACGGCGAACTGTATGTTGATGAGGCCGCGAACCTTGAGCGCGCGCGCGAGCGTCCGCGTGTAGTGGCGCATGGTCTCCAGGTGCTCGTCGGCTATGCGCACCGGCGGCAGCACGCACGAAGAGTCGCCGGAATGAATGCCGGCCTCTTCGATGTGCTCCTGTATGCCTGCGACGACGCAGGCCGACTCGTCGGCGAGCGCGTCCACGTCGAACTCGGCGGCGCGCTCCAAGAACTTGTCAATCAGCACGGGCT
>DASPKR010000407.1:0-3477 GCA_035627975.1 Pyrinomonadaceae bacterium
TGCGCGTGTAGTCCGCCGGGACTAAGCGCAGGTTCGGCTTTGTGACCTCAATGAAGTAGCCGAAGACCTTGTTGTAGCCGACGCGCAGGCTCTTGATGCCCGTTCGGGCGCGCTCGCGCTGCTCCATCTCAGCGAGGAAAGTCTTGCCGTTACGAAGGAGCGCGCGCAGCCCGTCGAGCTCTTCCGAGAAGCCGTCGCGTATGACGCGGGCCGACTCCGCACGCGAGGGCAGCTCGTCGTTTAAGGCCGAGCGTATGAGCGCGACCACAGACTCGCACGCCGGCAGCGCCGAGAGGGCCTTACCGAAGCGTGCGGGGTCGCGCTCAAGCACAGCTCGTATGCGCGGGACGGTCTCGAGGCTCTGCCTGAGAGCCAGCATCTCGGACGGCGTCGCCACCCCCGCGCGGGCTCGGCCCGAGAGGCGCTCGAGATCGTGGACGGTCTCAAGCGCGGCCGCCAGTTCGCCCCTCTCTTTCTCGTGAGCCGCGAACCACGCGACGTGCTCCTGCCTGCGCGCAATCTCGGCGATGTCGAGCAGGGGCTGACGCAGCCAGCGGCGGAGGAGCCGGCCGCCCATCGCCGTGCGCGTCTCGTCCAGCGTCGAGAGGAGCGACGGCGCGCCGCCCGCGCTCTCGAAAATTTCGAGGCTGCGCACGGTCTGCTCGTCGAGAACCATGTGCGCCTCCGGGTTGTAGCTCGTCAGCCGCGTGAGCTGTTCCGCAACGGAGGATTGCGTCTCGCGCAGGTACTCGACGATGGCGGCGGCGGCCGACGTAGCCAGGGGCCAGCGCGCGAGGCCGAACGGCGCGAGCGTGCGCGCGGAGAAGTGCTGCTGCAACGTGCGCCGCGCGCGCGCAGGGTCGAAGCCTGCGGCCCGGCGGCGGGTGACGAAGCCGGGGAGGCCCGAGGCGTCGGAGGGCGGAAGGTTGTCGGGGACGAGAAGCTCGGAGGGCGCGACACGGTGAAGCTCGGCCGGCGCGCCGCGCGCGTCGAGCTCGGTCGCGGCGAAGTCGCCCGTCGTCACGTCGGCGTAGGCTATGCCGGCGCGTCGGCCGTCGGTGACGAAGGCCGCGATGTAGTTGTTGACTTTGCTCTGAAGAAGCCCCGGCTCGATGACGGTGCCGGGCGTGACGACGCGCACCACGTCTCGCTCTATGAGGCCGCGGCCCGCAGACTCGCCTTTTACGGGCGAGGTCGTCAACTGCTCGCAGATTGCTACGCGGTGGCCGCGCGCGATGAGCGTGGCGAGGTGGCGCTCAAGGCTGTGGTGCGGGACTCCTGCGAGCGGGACTCGGACGTTCCGGCCCATCGGCTTCGACGTGAGCACGATGTCTAGCTCTCTGGCGAGCACGCGCGCGTCGTCGTCGAAAGCCTCGTAGAAGTCGCCGATGCGGAAGAGCAGCAGAGCGTCGGGGTGGCGGCGCTTGACTTCAAGGTACTGGCGGCGCAGGGGCGTCGAGTTCGTCATCGCTCGAAGATTTGGGCCAGTATGTCCTCGACCGACGTGAGGGCGCGGTGGAGCCGCCGGAGCTGCTCGAAGCTAAGGATGGTGGTGACGCGGCCTATCTCGTGGAAGGGGCCCGTGCGCGCCAGGCTCAACTGCCGCTCGGCGCGGTTCGTGTCGCGCTCGCTGGCGACGACGAGGAAGGGGCGCGAGCGCTGCGCGTCGTAGGCGCGCTTGAGCTTGGCGAGCGCTGCGTCAACGTTCCCCTTGTGCTGAACCTCGAAGACGTGGCTCAGTCGCGGGCTCGCCTCGCCCTCGCGCCAGACCACATCGTAGTAGTCGTGCTCGACCTCGGCGAAGTGGCCCATGACGCGGCCGATGTCAACGAGCATCTGCTGAACGTCGGCGTGCGTGAGAGACTCGGGGGCGGGCTCGCCCTCGCCGGGCGCGGGCGCCGTGAACCGCGTCGCCTCTTCCGCAGCGCGGCGGCGCCCCTTCTCAGTCAGGGCCCAGCGGCCGCGCACGCGCACGACCTCGCGCCTGTCTGAGAGCGCGCGGCCGGCGCGCTGCACGAGGCGGCGCCACTGCCTTCGGTGGCCGTTCGCAAGCGCGCGCACGTCCCCCTCTGCGAGCTGCGGGAAGTACGCGACGAGGCGGTCGTAGAGGAAGCGCACTTCCTCGACGCCGCCCGTCGCCGCCAGCTCCTGAAGGATGGGCAGCTCGATGCGCTCGACGCTAGGGTAAGCCATGCGGACGAAGCCCGGGAGTAGAAAAGGTTCGGGGTGGGCGCTCCCTCCCCGTCGCAGGGCAGAACTTTCGACCGAAACGTTACAGGAGAAGCGTGCCGCCAAGCAAGCGCCCGGACGGCCCGCACAGGCGTTGACTCCGGCTCGGGCCGGTTGTACCTTCTGCGCGACGAGCCGTAGGGGCCGACGACCACCTCGCCGACTGACGGCCGACGCACAGACCTCGCGACGAAGCCCCTGCTCTTTGAAAGGAAACGCCCGCCATGAAAATCTACCCGAAACAGAGGACGGCGCTGCCCCTCGCGGCCGCCGCACTGTTTATCCTTACGGCCCATCTTGAAGCCTTCGCCGTGCCGACATGGACGGCACACAAGCCGAACCCCTCGCCGCCGATCAGGGACGGCGCCCAGATAGCCTACGACGCAGCCACGAACAGGGTGATAGCGTTCCTGCCCGGCAACCCGGCCGTCCCGCCGAACCTTTCGTCGGAAGTCTGGGTGCTGCGCCACGCCAACGGAATGGGCGGCACGATGTTCTGGACTAAGCTCAACCCGACGGGGACTGCGCCCTCCTTAATCATGGGAGGGAGCGTCGCCTACGACCCGACGACGAACAAGCTGATCGTGTACGGCGGCTGCTACGCCAACTGCTCACCCTCTCAGTCGCAAGTCTTCGTGCTTACGAACGCCAACGGGTCGGGCGGCACCCCGGCATGGTCACAGCTCTCCGTCACGAACCCGCAGGACAGGGTCTTTCACTCGACGGTTTACGACGCGGTGAATAACCTGCTGATTTCTTTCGGCGGGCAACACGCCTTCTTCGGGACTGACGAGAACGACACCCGCGTGCTCTCGAACGCGAACGGGGCGGCGAGCCCTTCCACGTGGAGCACGCTGGCGACCGCGGGGGGGCCGCCGCCCGCCCGCGGCTCCCACACGATCGTTTACGACTCGGCCAACAACAGGCTGATACTCTACGCCGGCTCGAACGGCATCTCTTGCTGCTACAACATAGTCCCCTTCGGCGACGTGTGGGTGCTCTCTAACGCAAACGGCATCGGCGGCACGCCCACCTGGTCGCAGCTACTCCCGACGGGGACACCGCCGCCCGCGCGCGACCTGCACACGGCCGTGTATCTCCCCGCGAAGAACAAGATGTACGTCTTCGGCGGGCAGACCTGGTCGAACGCCACGCAGTCGGCGACGCTGCGCGGCGAACGACATAGAGCGCGCCGTCGAGATAGCGCGCCGGATGGTCGCCGAGTTCGGCATGAGCCCGCTCGGCCCC
>DASPKR010000408.1:0-2183 GCA_035627975.1 Pyrinomonadaceae bacterium
AGAAGGTGATTGACGGGAGCCGCATCGCGCCGGGCGACGTGCTGCTCGCGCTGCCCTCGGCGGGCCTGCACACGAACGGCTACTCGCTCGCCCGCAAGCTCTTCTTCGAGGTGGCGGGCTACAAAGCCGACACGCGCCTCGCCGCGCTCGGCACGACCGTCGGCGAGGCTCTGCTCGCCCCGCACCTGAGCTACCTGCGCCCGCTCGAAGGGCTTCTCGACACCGGTTTGATTAAGGGGCTGGCGCACATCACGGGCGGCGGGCTGCTTGAGAACGTCCCGCGCATACTGCCCGAAGGCACGGCCGCGCGAATCGAGCGCGGCTCGTGGCCCGTCCCCTCGGTCTTCCGGGTCATGCAGGAGATAGGCAACGTCGCGGAGCCGGAGATGTACCGCACCTTCAACATGGGGGTCGGCATGGTCGTGGTCTGCTCGGCGCAGGACGCCGAGACAGTCTGCCGCCACTTCGACAGCCCCGGCCACTGCCACCGGATCGGCTCGGTCGTCGAGGGCGACCGCGACGTGACTCTCGCGGGCGGCGCAGGGTGAGGGTCGGCGTGCTTATCTCCGGGCGCGGGTCGAACATGGTCGCGCTCGCCGAGGCCGTGCGCGAGGGGCGCGCGCCCGGCGCGGAGATTGTCGTCGTCATAAGCGACAAGGCAGGGGCGGCGGGCCTCGACCGCGCGCGAGAGTTGGGCATTGAGGCGCTCGCGGTCGAGCGGCGCGGGCGCGGGCGCGAGGAGCACGAGCGCGAGATGATCGCCGCCCTGCGCGAGCGCGGCGTCCGGTTGGTGTGCCTCGCCGGCTACATGCGGCTTCTGTCGCCCTGCTTCGTCGGCGAGTTCAGAAACCTGATTCTCAACATACACCCGTCGCTCCTGCCGGCCTTCCCCGGCCTCGACGCGCAGCGGCAGGCCGTCGAGCACGGCGCGCGCGTCTCGGGCTGCACAGTCCACTTCGTTGACGAGACGCTAGACGGCGGCCCCATCATCACGCAGCGCGTCGTCCCCGTGGAAGACACCGACACCGCCGAGACTCTCTCGGAGCGCATACTCGCCGAGGAGCACAAAGCCTACCCCGAGGCGCTCGCCCTCGTCGCCTCCGGCCGCTACCGTGTAGTCGGCCGCCGCGTCGTCAGGAAATAGCGCGCGGCTTGGAACTTCAAGGCCGGGACTTTAAACTTAGCGCCATGACGACTGACGAGCAGCTCGCCTTCCTGCGCAAGGGGACGGTGGAGATAATCCGCGAGGAGGAGTTGCGCGCCAAGCTCGAGCGGAGCGCGCGCGCAGGCCGCCCGCTCAAGGTGAAGCTCGGCGCAGACCCGACCGCGCCAGACCTCCACCTCGGCCACACTGTCGTCATACGCCGCCTCCGCGCCTTCCAGGAGCTGGGCCACACCGTCGTCTTCCTCATCGGCGACTTCACGGGGATGATAGGCGACCCGTCGGGCAAGTCCGCCACGCGCCCGCAGCTTACGCGCGAGGAGATAGAGGCCAACGCCGAGACCTACAAGGCGCAGATATTCAAGCTGCTCGACCCCGAGAAGACCGTCATAGACTTCAACTCGCGCTGGATGGGCGCGCTCGGCGCCGACGGCTTCGTGCGCCTCGCCTCGCACGTCACCGTCAAGCAGATTTTAGAGCGCGACGACTTCCAGAAGCGCCTCAGCGAAGAGCGCCCCGTCGCGCTCCACGAGCTGCTCTACCCCCTGACGCAGGCCTACGACTCCGTCGCGCTCAAGGCGGACGTTGAGCTGGGCGGCACAGACCAGAAGTTCAACCTCCTGATGGGCCGCAACCTCCAGCGCGAGTACGGGCAGGAGCCGCAGACGGCCGTCATCACGCCCCTGCTCGAAGGCACGGACGGCGTGCAGAAGATGTCGAAGTCGCTCGGCAACTACATAGGCATAAGCGAGCCGCCGCAGGAGATGTTCGGCAAGGTGATGTCCATCTCGGACGATCTCATGTGGCGCTACTACGAGCTTCTGACCGACGCCACGGCCGAGGACGTAAAGCGCATGCGGCTCTCCGTGGTCGCCGGCGGCCTCAACCCGCGCGACGCCAAGGTTGACCTGGCAAAGCGCATCATCACAGACTTCCACTCGGCCGACGCCGCCCGCGCCGCCGAGGAGGAGTTCAACCGCGTCTTCAAGCGCAAGGAGGCGCCGGACGAGGTCGAAGAGCG
>DASPKR010000409.1:0-2501 GCA_035627975.1 Pyrinomonadaceae bacterium
GGATTTCGAGCCTCGCTAGCGTGTGCGCAGGGCTTCTGTTGGCGCCGTGCGCGCTCGTCGCGCCGGCCCACGCGCGCGCCCAGGCGGCCGGCGCCCCCGCGCAGCAGAAGGGCGGAGCCGCGAAGGCCCAGCCGGCGGCCGAACAGTCTGCGCCGAAGCCCGCGCTGAGCGTCAAGATGAGCAGGGACGCACCGCACACCTTCACCGTCAAGGCGAAGGGCGCGAAGCTCTCCGAAGTGGCCGCGGAGCTTTCAAAGCTCCTCAAGACGCCGATCCAACTGAGCCCGCTGCTCAGCCGTCAACCGGCCAACCTCGACTTCGGCGGCCTGAACCTCGAAGCCACCGTCCGCATGCTCGCGCCGCAGGCATACGTTGACTACGTGGCCGGGGGCGACTTAGCCGAGGCCAAGCCGCTCGCGATCTACATGCAAGCCTACAACGAGCGCCCGCCCGCGCTCACGGCGACGGTCAAGGGCAGCTCCGAGGCGATACTAATCGAGGGAGACACGGAGGAGGGCGTCGAGACCGAGGAGGAGCGGAGGAAGAAGGAGGAGGCCGAGCCGCTCAAGGTCAGCTACTCAAACAACCAGTTGAGCGTGCGCGCCAAGCGCCAGCCTCTTACAGTCGTACTCTATCGCGTGGCGAGCGAGCTGGGAGTCCCGTTCGAACTGAAATACGAGACGCCGGAGCTGATAGACATTGACTTCAGCAATTTTTCCGTCGAGCAGGCCGTGCGCTCACTCTCGCCTCACGTGCGCTTCTACTACCGTCTGGACTTGCAGACGTTCCAGCTTCAGCCGATACGTCTGGCGCTAGTCCCGCCGGCTACCGCGAAGTCATAGGCACTAAACACCACCACGATAATCACAGGAGGCACGTAAACCTTGAGCAACAAGACCGAAATTCTGAACGCCGAACAGTTGACCGAAGTGAAGGCGCGCGAGGGCAGCACCGCGGCGGCGACCGGCGACGCGAAGAAGAAGTTCACTGAGCCCGAGGTGTCCTTCCCGATTGACGTGCTCGAGGCCACGACGTTCTTCCAGGGCACTGACAGCGGCGTAAGCAATCCGTAAATGACGGCGGGAGTTTTAACAGACCCCGCCCGACCGGCGCTCGCGAGTTGTTACACGGTCGCCGGTCGTTTTATTTGCGTCGGGGCGGAGGACGAAACCTGGGCGCGGCTGTTCGGTGGCTTCTTCGCGGGCTGGCACGTCTCGCCGGCGCGCCTCGGCCCCGGAGCCGCGCCCGACGCTTACATACTCGCCCGCGAGGGCGACGCCCCGCGCGCGCCCTCGGCCGGCTTCGAGACCTTCGATGTGGCTTCGGGCGGGCGCTGCCACACGGACGGCGAGACTTACTTCTTCGAGGCGGGCGGCTCGGTCGTGCGCGTGGCCGCTGGCGCCGCCCCGGCGCTCGTCGAAGTCTGGGTGGGGCGCGGCGAGGCGGACAGGGAAGAGGCGGCGCTCGCGCGCCTCGTCTTTAACGCCTCGATGGCTGCGATGCGGCGCGCGGGGCTGTTCGAACTTCACGCCGGCGCCGTCGTCGAGCCCCGCTCGGGCGCGGGCGTGCTCTTCGTAGGCCCCTCGGGGAGCGGCAAGTCAACGCTTACGACGACGCTCGCGTCCGCCGGCTGGCGTTACCTTTCCGACGACTCGCTTCTGCTACGGCGCTGCGACGGCTCGGTCGAGGCGCACGCGCTGCGCCGCGCCTTCGCCGTGACCGCGCCGACGATTGAGGCGAGCGGCCTAGACCGCGCAGGCCGCATGTTGACGACACGCCCCGTGCCTTTCGACCCGACGAAGAGGCGCTTCGAGCCGGAGGCTGTCTTCCCCGGCGGCTTCACTTCCGCCTGCGAGCCGGCCGCGCTCTTCTTCCCCGCGGTCACGCGGGAGGCTTCGAGCCGCGTTCGCCCCCTCACGCAGGCCGAGGCGATGGCGCGGCTTCTGAGGATGTGCCCGTGGGCCTGTTATGATAAGCCCGCGGCGAGGGAACATCTGGCCGTGCTCGCGCTTCTTTCCGGCCGTTGCGCGGCGCACGAACTTTCGGCCGGCGGGGACTTGCTCGGCGACGCGCCCCGCGTCGCCGAACTGGTGACAGCGCACCTGAGTTAGACGATTCTTTATGAGCCTTTCCGGTTCTCCCCGAACGCGGAACTACGGGCCGCCACGTCTCATCGTAGAGCTTACGAACATCTGCAACCTGCGTTGCAGCTACTGCCTGCGTGACGAGGACGCCCTCTACCACACGCCCGCGAACTACTTCCCCGTGGCGCTGCTCAGCCGCCTGCTCGCAGAGGCGCGCGCCGCGATGGGCGCGACGCAGGTGATGTTCACCGGCGGCGAGACCACGCTCCACCCCCGCCTGGACGAAATCTTCGGCGCGGTCGCCGCCGAGGGGATGACGTGCAGCTTCATCACCAACGGCTGGCACTTCGAGCGCGTATGGCCCGCGGTCGCGTCAGCGCGCGGCGCGGTGAGCCACGTCGCGTTCAGCCTCGACGG
>DASPKR010000410.1:0-16126 GCA_035627975.1 Pyrinomonadaceae bacterium
ACCTCCTCGTGAAGCACAGGCACGCGCTCCACGCCGTAGGCGAGCCACTCGGCGACGGTGATTGACTTGTCGGCCGGCCTGAAGTCTGCGCGTGCGCGCTCTACCGCGTCGCGCGTCAGGGCGTAGGTCAGCAATCCCTGCTCGATCAACCGGCTCTCAAGCGCCACGTCGTCCGCCTGCGTCGAGGCGAGTATGCGCATTCCCTTGTCGTACGAGAGCTGACCCATGCCCCGGCTGCCCATCGGCCCCGGCTTGAACCCCTCGCCCTGCACGCTCGCCGCCGAGTGGCAGGCGTCAACTACTAAGACCAGCTCCCCGGCGTCAACGTCCCGGAGCCACAGCGAAAGCTCGCCGCTCGACACCGCGCGCGACAACGCGTCGCGCATCTCTCCCGCGGGCCCGGTGTCGTAAGGCAGGAGATAAAACTCGCCCGCTTCGTCGGCGTAGCCGTGCGACGAGAACGAGATGATGACTAAGTCTTCGGGCGTCGCCGCCCTCAGCTTCTCCGCGCCGGGGATTCGCTTCACGACTTCGTCATCAACCTTGCGCCCTGCGAGCAGGTCGAGGACGGCCCGGAAGTTCGCCTTCGTCGCCGAACTCTCTGTCACGACGCGCGGCGAAGTCTTCCGGCCCTCTCGCGTCTCGAAGTCGGAGACGAGAGAGACGCTGACTGTCTCCTCGTACTCGCCCGTCTCGGCGAGCCGGCCGGCGACGACCTCCCGAAGGCGGCGGGCGTCGTTGGCGGCGAAGCGCAAGTCCCACGCCTCGTTCTCGTAGGCGTTGACGCCGACCGAGACGACATATGCGCGCCCCTTCGCGGGCTTCATGGTCTCGGGCAGCGCGAAGGTCTCGCGGGCGGTCGCGCTCTTCACGCGGTCTTCGTTGAAGGCGTAGGCCGTGAACTCCACCTCGCGCTTGCCCGTGTTGCGAGGCAGCCGCACCCCTCGGAAGGTGACGGAGGCGCGCCCCGACTCGCCCGTCTTTACTTCGCCGCCCTCCTCGGGCGCGTAGGCTACGAGCTGCCCCTCGCGGAAGAGCCTCAGGTCGTGCGCGCCCTTCGACACCTCGACCGTGACGTTGACAAGCTCCGGCCTCGCCTCGACGGGCTCGAACGCCTTGATCCGCACAGAGGGCTGCGCGCGGTTGACCTCAGAGAGCGAGCGCACGGGGTTCATCTTCTCGCCCGCGAGCAGCCGCGCCAGCAGCCGCGGCTCGTAATACTCGCGCATGAAGATTTCCAGAGGCAGCGGCTTCAGCGGGTCGTCGGGCGCGAGCCAGTGGACGCCTTTAAGCTCTTCGAGGTTGTTCGTGTCGAAGCGCCCCTGCGGGTCAACCACAACCCAATCGCCCTCGTCCCGCGAGAGCATGCGGCCGACCTCCGCGCCCGTCCCGACGTCGAACAGGTATGTGAATCCTTTCGGGTCGTGCGCGAGCAGCAGGCGGCCGTCCGGCGAGAAACGCAGGTCGGCCACGCCCTCGCTCACGCCCTTCGCCCTGTGCAGCACGCGGCCGGTCGCCGCGTCCCAGAGCCTGAGCGCCGGGTCGCCGGGGTCGGGCGCGTATGTGGCGAGCGTGCGGCCGTCCGGCGACCATGCGACAGCGCCGATGCGTTTGCCCGGCGAGCGCAACTGGAAGAGCGCGCGGCCCTCACGCGCGTCATAGACTTTGACGACGGCCTGCGGCGTGAAGAGGTCGGGGTTCCCCGTCGCGACTAGAATGCGCGCGCCGTCGGGCGAGAGCGCAAGGTCGGAGGGCAGGTTGAATGCCTCGTCGGCGTCAACCATGAAAGTCTTTGTGCCGGTCGGGTCGTCTGCGCGCCAGACGGTGACGAGCTGGTCGTCGTGGTGCCGGCCCGCCACGGGGCGGCGCGTCTCCCACGCGGCCGTCTTCGTGTCGGGCGTCATGGCGAAGGCGGCGTGGTGCGCGTAAACGTCCTTCGGGATGACATCGAGCGCGGGCGCCGCGCGCTCCTTCCAGTCGCGCGTGCTCAGGCGCACGAGGCGCGCCGCGCCGCCCGGCGACTTGTCCTTGAAGAAGGTGAAGGTCTCGTCGGGCGTGAAGCCGGCGAAGTCCCACCCGAAGGTGTGCTCCTTGCCGGGCTCGGCCGGCCCCTCTACGCGCGCGAGCCGCGCGCCCGTCCCCGCGTCGTAAACCTCGCCGTGGGCGCCGCGCGTGAGGATGACGAAGCGGCCGTCCGGAGAGACCTGGAGGTCTGTGGCGCCCTCGCCCGCCGCCCAGGCCCACTCGCGCCCCGCGACCATCTCGCGCAGGCGCACCGCGCCGTCTTCACGGTCGGGCGGTTGCGCGGCGTTGAGGATGCCGCCCTCGGGCGTGAAGACGAAGTGCGAGCGGTCTTCCGCCCTGCCTTCGAGCTGCCTGAGAGCCCTGCCCGTAGCAACGTCCCACAGCGTCGCCTCGGGCGCGCCCACGTAGTTTGTGCCGACGGTGACGAGCGTGCGGTTGTCCGGCGAGAGCGCGAGCGCCCAGCCGTACAGCGTGTCGCCCGCCTCCGAGCCGCCGACGCTGACGCGCCCGACGACGGCGCCCGAAGCCTTGTCCGTCACCACTATAGCGCCGCCCTTCACGGCGACGCGCAGGCGGCCGTCGGGCGAGAGCAGACTCTTCGCAAGCTCGTCGGCCCTCGGCCCTTCCAACTCGGTGCGCCGCCCGCCGGGGCCGAGCCGCGCGAAGTCCGTGCGCGAGAGCACGCGGCCGGTCGCCACGTCCCAGGTGATGCGCGAGCGCGGGGTGTGCGTGACGAGGCGGCGGCCGTCGGGGGAGAAGGCGACGGGCGGGCGCGCTTCGTCGAGCGGCGCGAACAGGAACTCGTCGCTGGACAAGCGGCCCAGCACCTTCGCCGACTCGATGTCCCAGACGCGAAGGTAGGGGCCGAGGCCGACGGCGAACAGACGGCCGTCCGGCGAGAAGGCGCCCGACATCCAACTGTAGTCCGCGCCGTCGTCGGGCGGCGCGTTGCCTTCCAAACGCCTGACCTCGCGGCCGCTGGCTACGTCCCAGATGACGGCCGTCTGGTCGGCGCCGCTGCCCGTGGCGACGAGCCGGCCGTCCGCGGAGAAGGCCGCGAAGCCGCTGTCAAAAGACGAGTGGCCGAGCTGCACGACGAGCCGCGGCTCGGGGGCCGCCGGCTTCTGCGCAGGGGCTTTGGGTTTAGTCGCGCGGCGCGCCCCGCCCCTCTGGGCGGGCGCGTCGGCGGCGAAGAGCAGAATCAGGCACAGGAGGGCGGCGGCGCGGGGTCGGGTTCTCGTCGTCATCGCTCGGGGGAACGGGGCGGCTCCGAAGGTCTTGCAGAGCGCAACAGATGTTTATGGAAAGAGTTTTGAAGAACTGGCGCGCAAGGATGAATCAAGGCGGCGGGGCTGTCAACAACCTCTGCTCATGCCTTTTCGAGCCCCGCGTACTTCTCGACGAGCTTCTTCTGGCCGAAGCCGGGGAAGCTGACGGTTATCTTGGCCGAGTCGCCGACGCCCTCGCGCCGAAGCACCAGCCCGCGCCCGTACTTCGGGTGGCGCACGTGCGTCCCTGGCGCGAATCCCGCGCCGGAGGAGGACGAAGAAGACGGGGCAGCGCCCGCGGCCGGGCGCTTGGGCGGCGGCGGCGCCGCAGGCTGCGTGCTCTGGTTGGCGGCCGCCGCGTTGCGTTTGATCTGGTCGCCGCGCTGGCGGAAGAACTCCGCGATGGAGTCAACGCTGTCGTAGGTCTTGCCGCCGTAGCGCTTCTCAGTCCTGCCCGTCTCGCCGCGCAGCGCCCGCGCGGCGTGCTGCGCCTCCAGGGCCGAAGAGCTTCGCGCGAACGAGAGCCACGAGCCGCCGCGCGAGAGGTCTTCCAGAAGGTCTAAAGGCAGCTCGTTTAAGAACTGCGACGGCTCCGACGCCAGCTCCTCGCCATAGACGCGGCGGCGCATCGCGTGCGTGACGTAGAGGTGGCGCTCGGCGCGCGTTATCGCCACGTAGCAGAGGCGGCGCTCCTCCTCCATCTCGGCCGGGTCGGCCGCCGAGCGCGAGTGCGGGAAGAGCCCGTCCTCCATCCCGACGACGAAGACGAGCGGGAACTCCAGGCCCTTCGCCGAGTGCATGGTCATAAGCGTGACGGGCGCCTCGGCCCGGTACTGGTCGGCGTCTGAGACGAGCGCGGCCGCGTCAATGAAGTCGCGCAGGCCGCCGCCCTCCTCCGTGTCGTAATCAACGGCGGCGTTCACAAGCTCCTGCAAGTTCTCAAGGCGGCCCTCGGCCTCCTCGGAGTTCTCCGCCTTGAGCGCGTCGGCGTAGCCGGTGTCGAGTATCGCCGCCTTCACGACCTCCGAGGCGGCCTCCTTCGACGCGAGCGCGACTAGGCCGCTGATGACCGTCTGGAAGTTCTTGAGCGCGGAGACGGCGCGCGGGCTCATGCCGTCGGGCTGGCTCGTGACGATGCCGATGGTCTCCCACAACGAGACGCCGTAGTCCTTGGCGCGGCGGTCGAGCTCGTCCAGCGTCTGCTTGCCCAGGCCGCGCGGCGGCGTGTTTATGACGCGCATAAGCGCGACGGAGTCGTGGGGGTTTAAGGCGAGCTTGAGGTAGGAGACTATGTCCCGCACCTCGGCGCGCTCGTAGAAGGAGAAGCCGCCGACGATGTTGTAGGGGATGCCCGCGCGGCGGAGCGCCTCCTCGAAGACGCGCGACTGCGCGTTCGTGCGGTAGAGCACCGCCGCGCGAAGGTTCGGCTCCGCCCGCCGGTGCTCTTCGATCTTCGCGGCGACGAAGCGCGCCTCGCCCTCGGCGTCCGCGGCCTGGTAGTAACGCAGGGGCGCTCCCGCGGGGTTCGCCGTCCAGAGCTTCTTCTCCCTCCGCTCGGTGTTGTTCTTTATGACGGCGTCGGCGGCGTCGAGTATGTTCTGCGTCGAGCGGTAGTTCTGCTCGAGCTTTATGACGCGCGCCTCCGGGTACTGCTGCTCGAAGTTCAGGATGTTCGAGATGTCCGCCCCGCGCCAGCGGTAGATTGACTGACTTTCGTCTCCGACGACGCAGACGTTCTGCTGCTTCTGCGTCAGGAAGTTTATGAGGGCGAACTGTAGGGCGTTGGTGTCCTGGTACTCGTCAACGAGGATGTAGCGGAAGCGGTCGTTGTAGTGGGCGCGCACGTCCTCGCGCTTGCGAAGCAGGCGGACTGCCTTAATCAGGAGGTCGTCGAAGTCGAGGGCGTTGTTGTTCACGAGCCGCTCCTCGTAGAGGCGGAATATGCGGGCGATTGCCGTGCGGCGCTCGTCGCCGTACTCGACGCGGGCGGCGAACTGCTCGGCGTCGAGGCCGCTGTTCTTGGCGTGGCTTATGGCGCCCTGCGTCTGGCGCGCGCCGAGCCGCTGGTCATCGTAGCCCAAATCCTTTATCGCGCCCTTGACGACGCGCACCGAGTCGTCCTGGTCGTAGATGGTGAAGGAGCGCGTGTAGCCCTCTTCGAGCTTCTCGATGTCGCGCCTGAGCATGCGGACGCACAGAGAGTGGAACGTGGAGACGAGCGGCGCGCTCTCTAAACGCCGGCCGCCGAGCAGGCGGTTGACGCGCTCGCGCATCTCCTGCGCCGCCTTGTTCGTGAAGGTGACGGCGAGGATGTTGTGCGGCGCGACGCCGCGCTCCTGTATGAGGTAGGCGATGCGCACCGTTATCACGCGCGTCTTGCCGGAGCCCGCCCCCGCGAGTATCAGCAGCGGCCCCTCGGTGGCGGTGACGGCCTCGCGCTGCCGCTCGTTTAAGGATGAGAGGATGTCTTCCATTCGTTATTTGATCAGTTTCTGTATCGCCTTGAATTGCTCGTGGCGGGCGTCGCGCAGGAGCTCGAAGAGGGCCATCTCGGTCGAGGAGGGGAGCGCGCCTGAGCGGAACATCTTGTCGAGCCCGACCTGCCGGTTCTCGGCCGCGCGCGACGAGACGCAGTCGGTGAGCACGTGAATCTGGAATCCGCGCGCGAGCAGGTCGTGCGTGGTCTGGTTGACGCAGACGTGCGCCTCTATGCCGCAGATGATGATCTGTCGGGCGCCCGCGCTCTCTAAACGCGAGACGAACTCCTGCGCGCCGCAGGAGCTGAAGGCGGTCTTCTCGACGGGCTCGAAACCTTCCGGCAGGGCGGCGCGGATTTCTTCCGCGGTGCGGCCCAGCCCCTTCGGGTACTGCTCGGTGACGACGACGGGGACGCCGAGTATCTGCGCCGCGCGCGCGACCGTGGCTACGCGCGAGGCCAGCCCGCCGAAGTCGGGTATGGCCCGCCTGAAAGATTCCTGCACGTCAACTATGGCGAGCGCCGCGCGCCCGTGCTCAAGCGTGTTCCCGTGCCTCATCGCTGGTCTCCTTACGTCGGACGAGCATTTAAGCACACGCCGCGCAGCGCTCAAAACGAGCGAGCCGCGCGGTGGCGAAGGGGAGGGACGAAAATTTTATTTGGCGGCGGGCGCGGGGAAGCGAAGCGCGAAGTCGGCCTCGCGACGGCAGGGCTGAAGCTCCACGGCGGCGCCGCCCGCTTCGGCCTCGCGCCGGAGCCGCGCGCGCTCGGCGGCGTCCCAGAAGGCTGGGCGCGCCGCGGCCGCGTCGGCGGCGGGGCTCGCCACTAGCAGGTAGCGGCCGGGCGCCAGGTTCCTGAAGACGAACGAGCCGTCGGGCGAGGGCGTAGCCTCAGCGTAGCGCAGGAGGTCTTCGGCGCGCTCGCGCTCGGCGGGCAGGAGGTGCACGCGGAGCTGCGAGAAGGGCGGCAGTGGCCCTCCCTCCTCGCGCGCGACGACGCGGCCCGAGACGAGCGCCGCGCCCGGCGCGACCCGGACGACGACGCCCGAGAGCTGCTGCCCCGTCTTCACGTCGAGCGTGCCGTTCGGGGCGGAAGCGCCCGGCAGCAGTATCGAGCGGACGTAGAAGCCCTCGTCGAGCGGGCGCGCGTCGAGGCGGAAACGCCCCTGCTCCATCGAGCGCAGCATGAAGGCGCCGGCCTCGTCGGGCGCGGCCTCGTAGCGCGAGCGCTGGCGCGGCGAGGGCTGCGCGGCGGCTGCGGGGGCGCCAGGCGGGCGCCGGGACGGCGGCGGCTCGTCGCGGCGCGCGAAGATGATGACCTCCTGCGGAGCGGCGCGCGCGGCGCGCCCGTTACAGTCTGCGAGAGCTTTCAACTCTTCGCCCGGCGGCTCGTTGATGAGAGTGCCGCTTACGGAAGCCAGCGCGGCGGGCTGGATTTTGAGGCCGGTCACGTCCGCGCCGCGCACGCTCACGCGGAGCGGCTCGGAGGCGGCGACGGTGCCTTCGCGCGTGTGCAGTTGCGCCAGCAAGTCGTACTCGCCGTCGGCGACGGCGGCGACGGTGAAGGGGCGCGCCGACTCCTGCCCTAAAATGTTCTCGACCCAGGCCGACCCGACCGGCATCCCCGAAGAGGGATGCATGAGCGTCACGCCCACGCTCACGGCCTGCCCGGCAGACTGCGGCACGGCGACCGTGCCCGTTATGCGGTGGCCCGGCTCGCCGCGGTAGCGTATGTCTATGCCTGTCGCCTCCTGCCCCGAGCGCACCGAGACCTCTGCGGCCGTGTCGCGCGTGGACGAAGGATAAAAAGTCGGCGCCTCCCCGGCGTAGGCCGAAGGCAGAAAGCCGCCGGTCTGCGATTCGCCGCCCGCGAAGACGACGTAGGAGCCGGGCGCGAGCCCGAATATGCGATAGACGCCGCGGTCGTCCGTCCTGAACTCGCGCGAGAAGCCGAGCGGCGCCGTTGCCGACAGGCTTCGCCCTTCGGCGTCCCGCACGCGGATTGCCCGCACGCCCACGCCGACGACGGGCTCGCCCGCGGCCGTAACGACGCTGCCCGTAACGACGCCGCCCTTGAGCATGCGTATCGTCACGTTCTCGCCGAGGCGGTAGTAGTTGTTCGGGCCGGCGGTCTCCGGGGCCATGACGTAAGCGGGCAGCACCGCTAAGACGGTGTAAGTTCCGAGCGCCAGGCCGTCGAAGCGGAAGTTGCCTTCGGCGTCGGTCGTGGCCGTCGGCATCGCGCGCGCGACGGGCCCCCTGCTCGTGACATAGACGGCGGCGTAAGGCAGCGGCTCGCCGCCCTCGCCGACGACGCGCCCCGTAATCGAGCCGACCATCGCCGGGCCGGGCTGCGCGCCCGCCTGTCGCGCGAGGCAAGGCAGCGCGGGGCCGGCGGCGGCGAGCAGGGCCGGGAGCAGAAGGCACCGCGCCGCGGCCTTAAACGTCGCACCGGTCGTTCGAGCCCGGTTCATTGCGTCTCCCCCTGCGGCGGCCGCGCCCCGAGGTTGAGCGTGAGCGTGACGCTCGCCTCGCCCGAGTCGCCGACCACGACGCTTTGCCTCGCCGTGGGCGCCCGCACCACCCCGCGGCCGAAGGCGCGCACGGTCAGCTCGTACTCGCCGGCAGCGAGGCCCTGGATTGAGAAGCGCCCGCGCGAGTCAACCTCCGCGTTGTAGGTGGGGGAGGCGTCGCCGAGCGAGCTGGCGGGCCGCGCCAGCACCATGACGCGCGCACCCTGCGGCAACTCGCCGCCCGCGTAGTTGACCTGCCCGCGTATCACGCCGCGGCCGTATGTGAGGACGAGGCGGACGCCCGTGACTTGCGCGCCCTCGGCGAGGTCAATGCCGTCGCGCGTGACGGCGACGCCCCCGACCTCGACGCGAGCGAGCCTGAGCGACTGCTGTAGCTCGCGCGCCGTCGCGCCTATCCTGAGCTTACCCGGCCCGAGGCCCGTCAGGCGGAAGCTGCCGTCGGGCGAGACGCGCGCGGGCTCGATGTAGCCCACCATCTCGACCGGCCCGCCTGCGCGCGCGACGTTGGGGAAGAGCAGCACCTGGCCGAGCATGCGCGCGGCGGCCGCGCGGTCGGCGACGCCCTCGATGACGGCGACGCCGCTCACAGTCGCCCCGCGCCTCAGCCTGATTTCCAATCCCGACACGTCGGAGTCGCCGACCTCGAACGTGATGATGTCGCCGTACCAGTCGGCCGGCTCGCGCGGGCGCACCGAGGCCGCGTAGCGGCCGGGCGGCACGTTCTCTATGCGGAACTCGCCGCGCTCGTCCGTCGTCGCGCCCGCGCCGGAAGGCGCCACGCGGGAGGCGTCCCTGAAGACCGAGCCGTAAATGACGCTAACGCCGGGGACGGGCCTGCCCGTCTCGGCGCTCACGACGCGGCCCGAAGCGCGGCGCGTCCCCTCGACCGTCGAGACTTTTATGTCAACGTCGGTCGCCTCGCCGCCCGCAGAGACCTCGACCACGCGCGCCTGCGCCTGGTCGGTCACGTCCGGGTGGTATGTGAGCCGGTAGAAGCGGCGCACGCCGAAGCCGAAGCCTGTAGCCTCGCCGCGCCCGACGCTCAGGCGGTAGCGGCCAGCGGGCAGCCCGTAGATTCGATAGACGCCGCGGTCGTCCGTCATGTGGTCGCCGGGGCGGCCCATCACGGACAGCGGGAGCCCGCGCTGCTGCTGCGCGTCGTCCGCGAACACGGCGCGTACCGGCTCGTTGACTACGGGGTTGCCGTCGGCGTCGGTCACGCGCCCCGTTATCACCGCGCCGCGCTCCAGCGTGAAGTCAACGTTCTCGACCGACTCGCCCGCAGAGACCTCAAGCGCCTTGCCCGCCATCCACTGCTCCAAATTCTTGACGACGTGCGCCGGCGATAGCGGCGTCACCTGGTAGCGGCCCGGCGGCACGCCCTCTATGCGGTAGCGGCCGTCCGCGCCCGTGCGCGCGCGCAGGGGCGAAGGGTTACGCGACGGCGCGTTGACGGGCGTCAAAGCGACGGGGACGTTCGGCATGCCGCGCTCGCCGTCGGTCACGCGGCCCGAGACGGCAGCGGGCGCGGGCGCCGGCTGCGCCCCTTGCGCGAGCGCGGCGGGGCAGGCCGCGAGCAGCAGCAGCGGTGCTGAAAGGGTCGCGAGCAGGGCTCGGGGTCGTCGCATCTGTCGGTCCTCATTCTCCGGGGAAGGAAAGCCGCCGTGGGCTTTAACGCGCGTGCGTGCGGCGGGTTCGGATTTTAACAGACGGCCGGCGCGAAATCAGTAGGGCCGCCTTGCGAGGCCCGCGCGCGGCCGTTACAATCCGGCTTCAATCTATCCCGCCTCAAGACGATGAGAGACGCTTACGGAGGTTAAGATGAGAGGACTTTTCGCGCCGCTCGCCATCGCGCTCGCGGCGCTCGCATCCATTTCAGGCACGAACGCGATGGCCCAGACAAACACGATGACGGCGGGCTCGATCCCCGCGCCGCCCGCGGCCAAACGGGTCGCCAAGAAGACCGAGGTTCACGGCGAGACGCTCGTTGACGAGTACTTCTGGCTGCGCGAGAAGACGAGCCCGGAGGTAATCTCCTACCTCGAGGCCGAGAACGCCTACGCCGACGCGGTGATGAAGCCGACGGCCGCGCTACAGGAGAAGCTCTACAAGGAGATGCTCGGGCGCATCAAGCAGACCGACCAGAACGTCCCCTACCGCGAGAACGGCTACTACTACTACACGCGCACCGTAGAGGGGCAGCAGTACCCCATCTACGCGCGCAAGAAGGGGAGCCTCGACGCGCCCGAGGAGATAGTCCTGGACCTCAACGAGCTGAACAAGGGCCACAAGTACACGTCGCTCGGCGCCTACTCGGTCTCGGACGACGGGAACCTGCTCGCCTACTCCATAGACCACAACGGCTACCGCGAGTACTTGCTCAGGATAAAAGACCTGCGCACGGGCAAGGACTTGCCCGAAGACCTCGGCAAGGTGGTCTATGCCTTCTGGGCCAACGACAACCGCACGCTCTTCTACGGCACGGAGGACGCCGCCAAGCGCCCCCACCGCCTCTACCGGCACACCGTGGGCGAGCCGAAGGAGAAGGACGTGCTCGTCGCAGAGGAGAAGGACGAGCTGTTCCGCCTCTACGCCGGCCGCTCGCGCAGCCGCGGCTACGTCTTCCTCGGCTCCGAAAGCTCGGACACCTCCGAGTGGTCTTTCGTCCCGGCCGACAAGCCGGCCGAGGCCCCGAAGGTCATCGTCCCGCGCAAGAAGGGCGTCGAGTACGCCGTTGACCACCACGGCGACAAGTTCTACATACGCATCAACGACGCGGGCCGCAACTTCCGTCTGGTGACCGCCCCCGTCTCCGACCCGCGCCCCGCGAACTGGAAGGAGGTGATCGCCCACCGCGACGACGCGCTCCTCGAAGACACCGACATGTTCGCAAACTTCTACGTGGTGACGGAGAGGGACAAGGGGCTACAGAAGCTGCGCATCACGGATTTCAAGACCGGCAAGTCGCACTTCCTGGAGTTCCCCGAGCCGGTCTATAGCGCCTCCGTCAACGTCAACAAGGAGTTCGACACGAAGCTCGTGCGCTACGCTTACCAGTCGTTCATCACGCCGTCGTCCATCTACGACTACGACGTGACGGCGCGCAAGAGCACGCTGCTCAAGCAGCAGCCCGTCCTAGGCGGCTACGACCCGAAGCAGTACGCCTCCGAGCGCGTCTTCGCCACCGCGCCGGACGGGACGAAAGTCCCCGTCTCGCTCGTCTATAAGAAGGGCTTCAAGCGCGACGGCTCGCACCCGGCGCACCTGTACGCCTACGGCTCATACGGCTACCCGTCGAACGTCTCGTTCAGCACGGCGCGCCTGAGCCTCCTCGACCGAGGCTTCGTCTATGCGCTCGCGCACATACGCGGCGGCAGCGACCTCGGCCGCGCATGGTACGACGAGGGCAAGCTGATGAAGAAGAAGAACACCTTCACAGACTTCATCGCCGCGGCCGAGCACCTCGTGAACGAGAAGTACACGTCCAAAGACAGGCTCGTCATCTCGGGCGGCTCGGCGGGCGGGCTCCTGATGGGCGCCGTGACGAACATGCGCCCCGACCTCTTCCGCGTCGTCGTCTCCTACGTGCCGTTCGTTGACGTGGTGAACACGATGCTCGACCCGACGCTGCCGCTCACGATCCAGGAGTATCTTGAGTGGGGGAACCCGAACGAGAAGGAAGCCTACCAGTACATCAAGTCCTACTCGCCTTACGACAACATCGCCGCCAAAGACTACCCGGCGATGCTAGTGCGCGCCTCCCTGAACGACAGCCAGGTTCCCTACTGGGAGGCCACCAAGTACGTGGCGAAGCTCCGGGCGATGAAGACCGACAAGAACGTGCTGCTGCTGAAGACGAACATGGGCGCCGGCCACGGCGGTGCCTCGGGCCGCTACGACGCCCTGCGCGACACGGCCTTCGACTACGCCTTCATCCTCACGCAGCTCGGCATCAACGAGTAAAACCCTGCTGAAGCCCGACGGGGAGGCGGGCCGAAAGTCTTTAAAGACTTTCGGCCCGCCTCCTTTTTTATTGACACGAATTCGGCCGGAAGTCTTTAATAGAGAGGTCGCGGCTCCCCTGCCGCGGCCACTCCTTACCCGGCCCCGGCGCCCCGGGCGCAGCCCCGCCGAAAGTCCCACGCCTCTTTAAAAGCTCACGGAGAAGAAGATGAAGGCCGAGAACGAGATTTGGCAGGTGATGTCGCGCGGCGAGATTTACCAGGCCGACCTGCCGACGCTGAAGCAGTGGATATTCGAGGGAGCCGTGCTCCCCGAGGATAAGGTCAGGAAGGGCGGCTTTAACTGGATTGAGGCCGGCCACGCCCCCATGCTCCGCTCGGCCTTCACTGGCGAGTGGCAGCCCCCCTCGGCCGCGAGCACGCCCGCCGAAGTAAGCACGGCCGCCGTCACGGCTGTCGTCGAGGGAGTCGCCGCGCCGACCGTCGCGGGCGACGGCGCTGCCCAGCCCTTCCTCATGGCAGTCCCGGCCGAGCCGGAAGAGGCGCCCGCGCTCGACAACTCGTGCCGCTTCCACCCGCAGCAGGCGCCGCAGTACGTCTGCCGCCCCTGCGCGGCCTCGTTCTGCCGCGGCTGCGCACGCCGCGTCGAGAACAGCATGACCATCGCGCTCTGCCCCCTGTGCGGGAGGTTTCTGCACGAGTTCGAGCAGGTGGCCGAGAGCGTGGCGCTGCACGAGTACCAGCGCTCGGGCTTCGGCCTGCGTGACTTCGGGCGCGCGCTCGCCGAGCCCCTTCGCCACGCGCCGAGCCTCATAGGCGGCGCGCTCCTCTACGGCCTGCTGTTGATGGCGGGCGCGCGCGGGCAACTGCTCGCCTCCGCGCTCATGTTCGGCTGCATCTCTCTCGTCATCGGGCGCGTCGGCTACGGCCGGCTCGACCGCGACTTCCTGCCCGACTTCGGGAGCTTCTCATTCTGGGACGACGTGCTCGTGCCGGGCTTCCTCGGCCTCGGCGTCACACTCGTCACCCTCGCGCCCGCGGCGCTATTAGTCGCGGCGCTCTTCTTCGGCGTGTTCGGCGCGGGCTCGCCCTCCGCCGTGCCGACAGTTGACGCGCAGGCGCTCGAACAGGCGGCCGGGAAGGCGTCGCGGCAGTTGACGCCAGAGGAGATGGAGCGGTTCGTGAGCGGCGCGGCGACCGAGGAGGAGAGGCAGGAGGTCGAGCGCAAGCTCCGCGAGCTGAGCCCGACGGGGCAGGTCGCCCGCGAGGTCGAGGAGTCGAAGCAGGAGCAACAGGGCGCCGCGGTGGGCGTGCTGCGGCAACTGCTCGCGAGGCCGGGGCTCATACTACTGCTCGGACTGCTCGCGCTCGGGTGGGCAGTCTTCTACCACCCGATGGCGCTGCTCGTCGCGGGCTGGACGGCCGACTTTAAGTCCGTCATTAACCCGCTCGTCGGCATAGACACGCTGCGACACATGGGCCTGCTCACCTACGCCAAAGCCTTCGCGATGTATTTGGCCGTGCAGGTCGTCATATTCGTCACCGGCCTCCTCGTCGGCCTCGTCATGTCACCCTTCGACATGCCCTTCGTCGGCAACCTGCCGGCCACCTTCCTGAACGGCACGCTCACCTTCTACGGCAACCTCGTCGTCGCCTACGCGCTCGGCCTCGCCCTCTTCAAGTCGGCCGACCGCCTCTGCATAGACATCGGCTGACGCCCGCCACTAGCGCCCGCGCCCGGCCCGCCCTGAGTGCAGGGGGCCGGGCGCTTTTTCGTGGGTAAATTTTTCTGCCACGAAACCGCGCCCGGCGGTGTTCCCCTTTTGCAACGCCGCGAAAATCTTGGCCCGAGGAGATGTTTACGCTATGACTAGGAACGCCCGAACCCACACGCGCGCAGTCTTGAGCCTCGCCCTGCTGCTTCTGGCCGCATGCACTTCGCCTGCCCTCGCGCAGGGCTCGCTGACGGGCGAGTGGAAGGCCACGACCGACGCCGACAAGCCCGGCAAAGTCCACCTCTCCCTTGAGCTCCGCACGGAGAAGGGCGACAGGAACCAGATGGGCTCGGACTACGAGTTGTCTGACCTTCAGGGCCTCAGCCGCGAGCAGATGAGGGCGGGCGGCCCCGTCAAGTTCAGCCTCGCGCGCGAGGCCGGGACGATTGACTTCGAGGGGAGCTTCCGTGACGGCCGCGGCTCAGGCACCTTCCGCTTTACGGGGAACCAGAGCTTCGTCTCGGCGATGAAGGCGCGCGGCTTCGACTTCGAGAGGGAGGCGCGGCCGCCGCACGACGGGCACGACCACGCGCACAGGCTCTTCGCGGCGACGACCCTGAACGTGACGACGGCGCTCGCAGACGACCTGCTCTCGGCCGACTTCGGCCCGCTCGACGTTGACGACCTCTTCAAGGCCGCCATCTTCAAGGTTGACTCCAAGTTCATGCGCGAGATGAAGGCGAGCGGCTTCCCCGGCCTCGGGATGGAGGAGCTGGTCAAGGCGCGCATATTCAAGATTGACGCCGAGTTCGCTAAAGAGGTCGCGGGGATGGGCTTTCAGGGCGAGCCCTTCGAGAGCCTCGTCAAGATGCGCATATTCAAAGTCACGCCCGAGTTCATCGCTGAGGCGCGCGGCGAGGGGCTCTCGAACCTCTCGGTCGAAGACCTCGTCAAGATGAAGATATTCAAGATAGACGCCGACTTCATACGCCGCGCGAAGGCCGAAGGCGTCCCGCTCGAAGTCGAAGAGCTGGTGCAGCAACGCCTCGGCGTGCGCCGCAGGTAAACTAAAGCCCGCGGCTTCGGCACGAAGGGGGCGCGGAGGGTTGAAACCTCCACGCCCCCTTCGTCGTTCTCGCGGGCCGGCTCGGGCTAAGAGTTTACTTGCGGGCGACGGACGGCGTGCCGACGTACTCCCGGTGCCAGGGTTCGTAGCCCTCTTCAAGTCGGCCGACCGCCTCTGCATAGACATCGGCTAGCTGCCGTGGGCGGCTCCCACGCTCCCGCTCACCCAAGGAAGCCCAAGTCCCCGTAATCCGCGCCGAGCACCTGCGCCGGGTCGGCCCCCAGCCACTTTCTTACGACCGTGGAGTAGATCGAGCGGAAGTCGGTCGTGAACCCCATGTTCCCGCCCGAGTCGAGGGTCGCGTCGGCGAGCGACGGCTGCTCGCCGTAAAGCCCGCCGCGCACCGCGTTGCCTATGAGGAACGACACCGAGGCCGTGCCGTGATCCGTGCCGAGCGAGGCGTTCTCCTTCGGGCGCCGGCCGAACTCAGACCACTGCATTATCAAGGTCTGATCCGCCATCCCGTGCGCGCCGAGGTCGTCGTAAAACGCCTTAACGCCCTGCGAGAAGTACTTGAGAAGCGTGGAGTGCGTGCCCGCAAGCCTGTTCGGCGGGACGCTGGCACCGCCCTCGATCTGCGCCGCGTGGGTGTCGAACCCGTTTATGTGGACGTAGAACAGGCTGGCCTCGGGGACGGTCGTAATCACCTTCGCAACCATCTTCAGCGCGTCGGCCAGCGGGTTGGGCGAGGGGTAGGCCGCCCCCGCCACGTAACCGCTTATTGAAGACTGTAGCTGGGCGGCGCCGTCGAGCGCGTCGTTGGTCGTGCCCGCTATCGCTTGGGCGAAGCTGCCTTCGGGGAAGGTGCGCGAGTTCAGCGTGCGTAAAGTCTTGACCCAGTTGTCCCGGTCGCCGGGGTAGTTCGGGTCGGTCAGTAGCGCGTATTTCTCAAACATCCTCACGTTCGGGATCACGACCCGGTCGCTGAAGAACGCCTTCGGCAACTGGTTGGCGACGGAGATGGCGGGCAGCCCCGCCACGTCGCCGAGCGCCATATCCGCGTAGGAGCCGAGCCAGCCGA
>DASPKR010000411.1:0-4311 GCA_035627975.1 Pyrinomonadaceae bacterium
CAGGTCGCGCGCCCGCGGCTTCTTCTGCGCGAGGCAGGGTGCGGCCGCGGCGAGTGCGAGCGCCGCCGCCAAAGACAACGATGCGAGTCTGAGCAGAGAGCGTCGTGGCATCCGTTCGTCCTCCCGCCGTCAGGTTCTTCGTTCTTGAGTGCGTCGCCTACCAGGCTATGCCGTAGTCCTCGCCGTGGTGGCTCGCCCCGCCCCACATCGTGCCGTGTCGCGAGTCGAAGAAGATTGCGTTGATGGGGCCGGAGGTGCGCTCCTCGAAGGTCAGCTCGTAGCCCATCCGTCGTAGCTCCGTGCGAACCCAGGGCGGCACGGACTCGGCCAGAAGGATGCGGCCGGGCCGCGAGTCGTGGTCGCCGAAGGAGCTTCGCATCTGGAAGCTGTTGATGTTCGGCGCCTCGGCGGCCTCCTGCACGTTCATACCGAACTCGACGACGTTCAGGAAGAACTGGAGGAGGTTCTGATCCTGGCTGTCGCCGCCCTGCACGGCGAACGCAAGGTAGGGGCGGCCGTCTTTGAGCGCGAGCGTGGGCGTGAGCGTGACGCGCGGGCGCTTGCCCGGCTCGATGACGTTGAAGGGGCCTTCCGCCGGGTCTGTGACGAAGCTCTGCGCGCGCTGGCTCAAGCCTATCCCGGTGCGGCCGGCGACGACGGCCGGTATCCAGCCGCCGCTCGGCGTCACGGACACGACCCAGCCTTCGGCGTCTGCCGCCTCGACCGAAGTCGTGCCCGCGTAGAACGCCCGGTCGAGCGCGTCGTCGCCGCGCCCGACCGAGGAGGCCGAGTCCTGCGTGCGCGCGGGCGCGCCCGTGCCGGGGCGCGGGCTCCACTTGTCGAGCAGCCCGCGGAAGGGGTTCGTCTGGCCCTGGAACGGGTAGGGGTCGCCGGGCTTTATGTCGGGGTCGTTGCGCTCCCACTTCACTTGAGAGGCGCGCTGCTTCGCGTACTCCTTCGAGAGCAGGCCGCGTATCGGCTCCTCGGGCGCGAAGTCGGGGTCGCCGTAGTAGAAGTCGCGGTCGGCGAAGGCCATGCTCATCGCCTGATAGACGGCGTGCATGTAGCGCGCGCTGTTGTAGCCCATCGCCTTGAGGTCGAAGTTCTCGAGGATGTTTAGGGCCTGAAGCATCGCGGGCCCCTGCGTCCAGTGCGTGAGCTTATAGACCTCGACGCCTTTGTAATTCGTGCTGACCGGCTCCTCGATTTTGACCTTCCACTTCGCCAGGTCTTCCATCGTGATGAGGCCGCCCTCTTCACGCGCCCCGCGCACTAGCTCCCGCGCGATGTCGCCCCGGTAGAAGCGGTCGTAGGCGGCCATTATCGCCTCGCGGCGGCTCTTGCCGGCGGCGAGCGCCTGCTGCTCGGCCTCGACCAGCTTGCGGAGCGTCGCGGCCAGGTCGGGCTGCTTGAAAATCTCGCCGGGCCGTGGCGCCTCGCGCTGCTCGCCCAGGTGGGGCAGCATCACCTCGCGCGTGTACTTCCACTGCTTGAGGCGGCGCTTCTCGCGCTCGATGAGGTTGGCGGCCTGCGCCTCGATGGGGTAGCCGTCGGCCATCTCGATTGAGGGCGCGAGCACGTCCTTCAGGCTCAGCCTGCCGTACTCGGCGAGCATGACGAGTATGCCGCCGGGCGTCCCCGGCGTCACCGCGGCGAGCGGCCCGTGCTCGGGCGGGTAGCGCATCTTCTTCGACTTGTAGAACTCGGCCGTCGCCCCCGTCGGCGCCACGCCGAGCGCGTTTATGCCCACGACCTTCTTCGCGCGCGGGTCGTAGATGAGCGCCTGCGTCTCGCCGCCCCACGAGAGCGTGTCCCACATCGTCGAGGTGGCGGCTATCATGGCGCAGGCCGCGTCAACGGCGTTGCCTCCCTTCTGGAAGACCATCGCGCCCGCGGTCGCGCCGAGCGGCTTGCCCGTTATCGCCATCCAGCGGCGGCCGTGCAGGACGGGCTTGGCCGTGCGCTGGCCCGCGACGCGCGCGGGCGCGACGAGCGCCGCCGCGAAGGCCGCGAGAATCAGGAGTGTGAGCGACAGATTTTTAATCGAACGCATACGTCCCCTCCGCCGTAAGAGAATCCGAGTTGCTATAATGACGGGCAAAACACGAGGGGGGCTTTCGTCAGTGAACAGGGGGATTGTCGTTTCGGTCTTTCTCATTGTCGCCTGCCTGGGCGCCGCGTGCAATTCCCTGCCGCTCGCGGACGGCGGGAGCGCCCGGGGCGCGAAGGCGGCACGAAGGCCGGGGCAGAGCAAGGCCGCGAAGAAGGCCGGCGCCGCGCGCGAGGCGAACCCCTCGGCGCGCGCCGTGAGGCTCGAAGACGCTTCGGTGCGCGAGTCGAGCGGGGTGGCGGCGTCGCGCCGAAACCCCGGCCTCTATTGGACGCACAACGACTCTGGCGACGGCCCCCTCATCTACGCCTTCGACGGCGACGGCCGCAAGCGCGGCGTCTGGCGCGTCGAGGGCGCGAGTTCGCGCGACTGGGAGGACATCGCCTGCGGCCCCGGCCCCGCTCGCGGCGCGCACTACCTCTACGTAGGCGACATAGGCGACAACAAACGCGCGCGCGACTTCGTCACCGTCTATCGGCTGCGGGAGCCCGCGGTCGCGGCGCCCGACGCCGCCTCGACGCGCAAGAGCCCGCGAGCGACCGAGCCGGCCGAGGCCATAAGGCTCAAGTACCCCGACGGCCCCCGCGACGCCGAGGCGCTCATGGTCCACCCGAAGTCCGGCGACATATACATCGTGACGAAGGGCTCGGTGGCCGAAGTCTATAAGCTCGGCGCGGCCGAGGCGGCGCCGGGCGAGGTGCGCACGCTCGCCCGCGTGGGCGAGTTCAGCTCGGGCGGCCTCTTCGGCGGTTTGATCACAGGCGGCGACATCTCGCCCGACGGCCGCCGCGTCGCGCTCTGCGACTACGTGAGCGGCTACGAGCTGCGCCTGCCCGACGCGAAGGCCGACAAGTTCGACGCCGTCTGGCGGCAGGAGCCCGCGCCCGTAAACCTCGGCCCGCGCGAGCAGGGCGAGGCGCTATGCTACACGCTCGACGGCTCCTCGCTCGTCGCCACCAGCGAGGGCTCGCCCGCCTCAATCATCCTGGTCCCGCTCCCCGGCAACTGACGCCCGCCCGTCATGGCTTCGGTAGCTCGATGGGCTTGCCCGTCATCAAGGTCGGCGCGTCGAAGCGGCGCAGCGTCTCGTTTAGCTGCGGGACGGTCTCGCGCAGGAACTTGTTGACCTCGGCGAGCTTCACCCCGAACTCCGTCTTAAGCTCCGCGTAGCGGTCGCGCTGCGCCGGCGTCGGCGCCGCGTTCGTCGCGTCAACGGCGAAGAAGAGGCCGCCTATCTTGTCGGCGAGCTGCTCCTTGCCGGAGAAGCCCAGCCCCCCCTGCGGCTGCGCCAGTTTGTTCTGAAGCTCCTCGACTCGCTTCTTCTGCTCGGCGAGCCTGTCGGAAAGCTCCTTCGGCACTTCCGCGAGCCTGTCCTTCGCCGTGCGCTCGACGAACTCTAACTGCCCCTTGAGGCTGTCGAGCGTGCGAAGGGCCGTGTTCGCCGCCGACTGCATGTCGCGCAGCGATAGCATCATGTCGAGCTGCTCCTTGAGTTCTTCAGCCGGGACGCTGATTGTCGGGTCGAGCCGCACCTCGACCTTCTTCTCGAAAGACTTCTCGCCCACCAACAGCCTCACAGTGTATGTGCCGGGAAGCACCTGCGGCCCGCGCGGCCCGCCCGTGAACTGCGTCTCCTCGTCCGTCGGCGGCCTCCGCACCTGCGGCCCGCCGTAGCGCAGATTCCACGAGGCGCGGTTGAGGCCCTTCTCCTTAGCGGCGTTCTCAATCTCGGAGACCGTCTTCCCGGCCGAGTCGAGAATCTGAATCTTCACCTTCGTCTTGTCGTCGGGCTTCTCCTTGAGGTTGTAGCTGATGAGCGCGCCGTATGGCGGGTTCTGGCCCGTGAAGACCTTGTCGCCGATGCCGTAGCGCGTCATGCGCGAGGTGAAGCGCACGGCGGGGCGGATGTCGAAGAGGTACGCGTCGCGCCGCGCCACTTCGGGCGTGAGCTGCTGGACGGGCGTGGCGTCGTCGAGTATCCAGATGGAGCGCCCGTGCGTCGCGAGTATCAAATCGTTGTCGCGCGGGTGGACGAGTATGTCGTGGACGGCGACGTTCGGCAGGTTCTTTAGCCCCAGGCTCGTCCAGCTCCCGCCGCCCGTGTACGAGACGTAGAGGCCGAGCTCCGTGCCGGCGTAGATGAGGCGCGGGTTCTTCGGGTCTTCGCGCACGACCCAGACGTAAGCCTTCGCCGGGAGGTT
>DASPKR010000412.1:0-2936 GCA_035627975.1 Pyrinomonadaceae bacterium
CTCGACGACGAGCCGGCCCATCTCGGACGTGCCGACGACTGAGAGACCCTCGGAGCCGCGCGCGATGTCCGGCGTGCGGTATCCGGCGCGCAGAACCGCCTCGACGGCGGCCTCGACCTCCTGCGCCTCGCGTTCGAGTCGCGCCGCGTGTCGGAGCAGCAGCGCGGCGGAGGAGATCGCGCCGAGCGGGTTGGCAAGCCCGCGACCGGCGATGTCCGGCGCGGAGCCGTGCACAGGCTCGTAAAGGCCGACGTGGCCTCCGACGCTCGCCGAGGCGAGAAGGCCGAGCGAGCCTGCGAGCACTGCGGCCTCGTCCGAGAGGATGTCGCCGAAGAGGTTTTCCGTGAGCAGCACGTCGAATCGCCGCGGGTCATTGATCAAGTGCATCGCGCAGGCGTCAACGTAGAGGTGTTCGAGCGTGACCGTAGGGTAGTCGAGCGCGACGCGCGAAACGGTCTCGCGCCAGAGCCGCGATGTCTCAAGGACATTGGCCTTGTCAACGGAAGTCACCTTGTGGCGGCGCGAGAGCGCGGCGTCGAAGGCGACGCGCGCGACGCGCTCGACCTCGGCGGCCGTGTAGCGCATCGTGTTGAAAGCCGCGCTAGCCTCGCCGCCTTTATCAGTTGTGAAACCTCGCGGTTCGCCAAAGTAGAGGCCGCCGAGAAGCTCGCGCACGACGAGGATGTCCGCGCCCGCGACCCTCTCCGGTCGCAGCGGCGTACAGTCGGCGAGCGCGTCGTGGCAGACGACGGGGCGCAGGTTCGCATACGCGCCGAGCGCCCGCCGCAGCGTGAGCAACCCCGCTTCGGGCCGCTCGCCCGGCGGTAGCCCGTCGAACTCCGGCGAGCCGACCGCGCCGAGCAGCACGGCGTCCCCGGCGAGGCACGCGTCGAGCGTCGAAGTCGGCAGCGGCGTCCCGTGCTCGCGTATCGCCTCGCCGCCGACGGGTCGTTCGTCGAAGGTGAATTCGTGCCCGTAATACTCGGCCACGGCGCGCAGCACGCGCGCTGCTTCCGCCGTCACCTCCGGGCCGACGCCGTCACCGGGCAGCGTCGTGATGCTCAACTTCATCCTGTTATCACGTCCTTTTAAGCAAGTTAAGCAAGTGGCCGCGGGTCGCCCGCCGTCTGACGCCCGCGGGCGACCCGCGGCTGAAGCCCGCGCGGGGTCTCACTCACGCGCCGGCCAACTCAAACTCGGCGGCGCGCGCGCGGCGCGGCCCGCGCGCCCGTGCCTCCTGTGGGAGCAGGGAGATTAAATCCTGATCGTAGATGTTCTTTTTGCGGTCGGCCAGCCGCGTGAACCGCGTGTAGGCCGCCTCCAGCTCGGGGCGCGACAGCGTGTAGCCGAGTTCGCCGTAGCGCGCGCCGAGCGCGTGGCGACCGGAGTGCTTGCCCAGCACGATGCTGTTCGCGGGGACGCCGACCGACTCGGGCGTCATGATCTCGTAGCAGAGCGGATTGCTCAACACCCCGTGCTGGTGAATCCCGGCTTCGTGCGCGAAGGCGTTGCGCCCCACGACCGCCTTGTTCGGCTGGACGCCGAAGCCGATTATCCGCGAGAGGAGTTGGCTCGTCGGGTAAATCTCTTCCGTGCGGACGTCGCACGCGAAGGGTAGGCGGTCGGCGCGCACGTGCATCGCCATCACGACCTCTTCGAGCGCGGCGTTCCCGGCGCGCTCGCCGATGCCGTTGACGGTGCACTCTATCTGGCGCGCGCCCGCGTCGAGCGCGGCCAGACTGTTGGCGACGGCGAGGCCGAGGTCGTTGTGACAGTGGACGCTGATGGTCACGTCGTCGCGGTCGCCGACGGCTCGCTCGCGCACGGCACTGACGAGTTCACGAAACTCGGTCGGCGTCGTGTAGCCGACCGTGTCGGGGACGTTCAGGGTCGTCGCGCCCTCCTCGACCGCCGCCGCGAAGACCTCGCACAGGTAATCAACGTCGCTGCGCGTCGCGTCCTCGGCGGAGAACTCGACGTCGTCGGCGAGCGTGCGCGCGAGCCGGACGGCCTTGCGCGTCATCTCCAAAACCTCGTCGCGCGTCTTCCTCAGCTTGTATTCGAGATGTATGTCGGAGGTGGCGACGAACGTGTGGATGCGCGGGCGGGCCGCGCCGCGAAGCGCCTCCCACGCGCGCCGGATGTCGGCCTCCGCGGTCCGGCAGAGCGCGGCCACGCGCGCGCCGCGACACTCCGCCGCGACGGCGCGGACGGCGGCGAAGTCACCCTCGGAGGCGATGGGGAAGCCGGCCTCGATCACGTCAACGCCGAGGCGTTCGAGTTGGCGCGCGAGCCGAAGCTTCTCCTCCAGATTCATCGAGCAGCCGGGCGACTGCTCGCCGTCCCTGAGCGTCGTGTCGAAGATGGTCACACGCCCGCCGGGCTCGCCTTTATTCACGTCTTTCATAGGGGCTCCGTCCTCCAAGCAAGCGGCCATCCTAGAGAGCGCCGGGGCCTTAAGTCAAAGTTATAGTTTTTATAGGTGGATAAATTTGGTTAATGCGGAGCCCGCCGGCCGGCGGGCCGGCTTACGCGTGGCGGGTTTTAGCGTGCCGGCGCAGCAGTTCGAGGAAGGCCGCGGCGGCGTGTGAGTGCGTCGCCCCGCGTCGGTGCGCGGCCCAGAGCGTGCGCGTGTAGGTCAGACCGCGCACGGGGACAGTCGAGAGCGCGCCGCGCTCAAGCTCCTCGCTCACGCACATGCGCGGGACGAAGGCGAGGCCGACCTTCTTCTGCACGAACCGCTTAATGGTCTCGATGGTCGCGAGCTCCAGAGTGATGTTGAGCGGCGTGTGGTGACGGGCGAAGGTGTCTATGACTTTCACGCGGGAGGCGGACTTGACGTTGTGCGCGAGGAACGGCTCGCCGCCCAAGTCCTTGACCGCGACCGACTCGCGACCGGCGAGCGGGTGCTCGGGGCTCATAATTAAAACCAGTTC
>DASPKR010000413.1:0-2851 GCA_035627975.1 Pyrinomonadaceae bacterium
TCGCAACTGCGCGCAGGGGCGAAGAACTACGACATCCCGCCCGACGCCCTCATCACCGTCCAGAACGATTCGGGCCAGATAGCAGCGCGCGTGCGGTGGGCGCGCCCCATCCACCTCCCCGGCTACGTCTATCAGTACAAGTTCGACCACACCGCCAGGAGCAGTGGCTTCATTAACCCTCAGTAGCGAGCCTTCAGGCGGCGGCCGCCGCGGAGGTTTTAATCCCTTGAAGTTTGACCAGGCCGGCGGGCGCGTCGGCGAGCCACGTGGTGGGGCATACGCCGCAGCGTGTACAGGTGTCAACGGAGGGGCAGGGGGCCGTGGAGCGCACGGCGTGCGAGCGCGCGTGCTCGCGCTCCATGAACTCGCGCGAGATGCCGGCGTCAACTACCTCCCAGGGAAGAGTCTCGGAGTAGGGCCTGGCGCGGCCCGTGTGGAAGCCCGCGCCCACGCCCGTCTCGCGCAGGGCCGCCTGAAGGTCGCCGCGCTGTCGCGTCATTGACTCTATGACGCGCGCCACCGTGCGGTCGCCGGAGGAGAAGAGCGCCTGCTCGTGCGCTATGCGCGCCGACATCACCCTCACCTCCACGTTCGGGACGCGCGAGAGCGCCTTCGAGAGCCACTTCAAACGGCGCTTCAGCTCCTTCTCTTCGCAGATGGGCTCCCACTGGAACGGCGTGTTCGGCTTCGGCACGAAGCCGTTGAGCGCCGGGATAATCTTGCCGACTCGGCCGAACCGCTTGCCGGCTTCGAGCATGCGGTCTTTGATGCGCGTGACGAGGGCGACCATCTCCTCTAAGTCTTCGTCGGTCTCGGTGGGCAGGCCCGCCATCAGGTAGAGCTTGACGGTGAGCATGCCGCGGTCGAAGACGGCGCCGCAGATGTCAACTATCTCGTCGTTCGTGAGGTTCTTGTTGATGACCTTTCGCAGGCGGTCTGACCCGGTCTCGGGGGCCACGGCTATCTGCTGGTCGCCCGACTCGACGAGCACGTCAAGAAGCTCGTCCTCAATCTGGTCGAGGCGCAGGGACGAGACCGAAATCTTATACCCCATCCCGCGAAGGCCCTGGAGTATCTGGCTTATCTCCGGGTGGTCGCAGACGGCCGTGGAGACGAGCCCTATCTTGTCGGTGCGCGAGCGCCACTCGGCGGCTTTAGCGAGCACGTCGCGCGCGGGGACGACTCGCGGCGGCCAGTAGTTGAAGCCCGCCCAGCAGAAGCGGCACCCCTGCGAGCACCCGCGCGAAATCTCGACGAGGAAGCGCTCGCCCATCTCGGCCTCGGGCGCCCATATGACGGTCGAGGGCGCGAACACGTCGGCGCTCTTCAGGGCCTCGGCAACGTCCATGTCGCCGCGTCGGATGGCGCGCCTGAGACTCCCCTCCTTCGGGTTCTCGGCCGCGAGCACGCGGCCCACGCGCTTCGGCACGCCCTCGGCCTTCGGCTCGTAGGCCGACACGGTGCCGTCGGCGTTGTAGCTCACCTCGTAGAGCGAAGGCACGTAGAAGCCGCGGCCGCCGCGCGCGAGCTTCAAGAGCAGGTCTTCCTTTGCCCCGCCTTCGTCGGCGTTCTCGAATATCAGGTCAATGAGGCGCGGCGCGAGCACCTCGCCCTCGCCGACGGCGACGACGTCCGTGAAGTCGGCTATTGGCTCGGGGTTTAGGAAGGATGCGGCGCCGCCCATCACGACGACGGGGTCGTGGGCGGTGCGCTCGCGCGACCAGAGGGGTATGCCGGCGAGCCGGAGCATGCGCGCGACGTGGTAGTAGTCCGTCTCGAACGAGACGGAGAAGGCCACCACGTCGAAGTCGCGCACGGGCCTCTGCGACTCCATCGAGACGAGCGGCGCTCCGGTCTTCTCATATTCGCGCGCCTCGGCCTCTTCAGGGAGGAAGACGCGCTCGCAGGAGACCTCCGGTATCCGGTTGAAAATCTCGTAAACCGATTGAAAGCCGAGGTTCGCCATCCCGACGCCATAGACGTTCGGGTAGCACAGGGCCACGCGCAGGGAAGCCCCGCGCTTTAAGACCCAGCCCTCCTCGGTCGCCAAGCGCCGCCGGTGACTTTCTGTAATCTTCTTCGACATTAAAAACCTTACGGCAAGCCCGGGATTAGATGCCCGAAGCTTGCCGCCAGTTTACCGCCCTTTCCCCGCCGGGGCTACTGCCGAGTCCCCTCGAGGAATGCTTTCAGCTTCCGGGAGCGCGAGGGGTGGCGCAGCTTCCTCAGAGCTTTGGCCTCTATCTGGCGTATGCGCTCGCGCGTCACGGCGAAGTGCTGGCCGACCTCTTCGAGCGTGTGCTCGGAGCCGCTCGTCCCCAGGCCGAAGCGCATCTTGATGACCTTCTCCTCGCGCGGCGTTAGGGTAGCGAGCACCTCGTCGGTTATCTCGCGGAGGTTCGAGGCGACGACCGCGTCCGCGGGGTTGAGGATGGACTTGTCCTCTATGAAGTCGCCGAGGTGCGAGTCCTCCTCCTCGCCGATGGGTGTCTCCAAAGAGATGGGCTGCTGCGCCAGCTTGAACACGCCGCGAACCTTCGCCACGGGCATGTCAACCTTCGCCGCAATCTCTTCGGTCGTGGGCTCACGCCCCAGCTCCTGCACCAGCGCGCGGCTCGTGCGTATGAGCTTGTTTATCGTCTCTATCATGTGCACGGGGATGCGGATGGTGCGCGCCTGATCCGCAATCGCCCTCGTCACGGCCTGGCGGATCCACCACGTCGCATACGTGGAGAACTTGTAGCCGCGCCTCCACTCGAACTTGTCCACGGCCTTCATCAGCCCGATGTTGCCCTCCTGTATGAGGTCGAGGAACTGCAGGCCGCGGTTCGTGTACTTCTTCGCTATGGAG
>DASPKR010000414.1:0-7569 GCA_035627975.1 Pyrinomonadaceae bacterium
TCGACGCCCGGCCGCCTAGCCCCGCCCCCAAGACGCGCGCGCCGGCCTGCGCGCGCGCTTCCGAACGCCGCGCGCCGCCAAACGACGCCCGCTCGGCCGCCAGTGAGCCCCGGCGCGGCGGGCACGAGTCTTTCCTGTCAACTCTAGCCCCTACGGAGGTGGGCGAACACTATGAAGAGAACCTTCCTGCTACTTTCAGCCGCCTGCTTACTCGCCGCCCTGTCAGTCTCGGCCGCCGCGCAGACCGCCGGCCCGCCCAAGGTCTTCCTCTTCGAGCGCGAGGAGTTGAAGCCCGGCGCGTTCGACGCGCACCTGCGCGAGGCGAACAACTTCGCGCGCATGCTCGCGCACGCCAGGAAGGCGGGCGAGCCCGCTTACGTGCGCCTCGGCATGTTCCCGGTCGCCGGCAACTACAACGAGGTCTTCTACGCCTACCCCTTCAACTCGCTCGAACAGTGGGCGCAGAGCCAGCGCGACATCCAGCGCTGGATGAGCACGCCGGGGCCGATGAGGACGTACTTCGAGAGCATCGCGGGGCCGCAGCGCCCGGCCGAAGACCTCCACACCTCAGTCCGCTCGATGGTCGCCGTCTACCGCCCGGAGCTGAGCCTCAACCCGCGCCAGTCGCTCGCGAAGGCGCGCTACGTCTCGCTCTCGACCATGCGCGTTAAGATGGGCCACTACGGCGACTTCATGAAGCTCGCGGGCATGTACACCGACGCGATGAAGCGGATGAAGGGCGACCACCACTGGGCCATGTACGAGGTGGTGGGCGGCGCGCCCGAGGGCACCTTCCTCATCCTCTCCTCGATGGAGAAGCTGGCCGAGATGGACGCGATGATGGCCAACGCCTCGGAGTTCCCGAAGGCGATGGGCGACAAGCTCGACGACTTCGAGAAGCTCATGGCGGCCTCCATCGAGTCAATGGCGACGAACATCTACGCAATAAACGGCCGGATGAGCAGCGTGCCTGCCGAGTACATGGCGGCCGACCCGGCCTTCTGGTCACAGGAGTTGCCCGCCCCTCCCACGTCAACGACGGCGACAGCCTCGAAGAAGCGGCAGAAGTAAAAGGACGGAAGGCGGGAGGCGGTCAAGACGCGCGTCAGACGTTCTTGACCGCCTCCCGCCTACTGCCTTCAGCCTCCTGTTTTTACAGCCCTCTCAGCCGCGGGTTGAGGGCGCCGGTGACGACCGCGAAGAGGGCGACGACGAGGCCGCACGCGGCGAGCGTCGGCTGCGGGCCGAAGCGCTCTGCCGCGGCGCCGGCGAGGAAGCTGCCGACCGGCATAGTGCCGATGAAGGTGAGTATCCACATGCTCATCACGCGCCCGCGCATCTCGTCCGAGACGAGTTGTTGCAAGAGCGTGTTGCTCACGGCGAAGAAGCTGACCATCGTGAAGCCCACGCAGAAGAGTAGCGGCACGGCGAGCGCCGGGCTCGAAGCCGTCCCGAAGCCCACGATGCTCGCCCCGCCCGCGAAGGAGCTTGCGAGCGCGAACCAGCCTTTCCGCCTGAAGTCGCCGAGGTAGGCCAGCATGAGCGACCCGGCGAGCGCGCCCGCGCCCGCCGTCCCCATCAAAAGCGAAAGGCCAGCCTCGCCCCAGCCGTAAATGTTTTTCGCGAAGAGCGGGACGAGGACGAGGTACGGCGCGCCGAAGAGGCTCACGGCCGTCGAGCAGACGAGCAGCAGCCGCACCATCTGGTGGCCGCGCATGTAGCGGAAGCCGCCGGCCAGATCGCGCAGCAGGGAGCGCACGCCCTTCGGCGAGCCCGCCTTCGCAGGCACACCGGGCGCGCCGGGCCTCGCCGGCATACGCACGAGCGAGAGCGCGACGATGATGGCGACGAAGGAGAGGCCGTTCAGGAGGAAGCAGCCCGCCACGCCCACCAGCCCCATCGCGAGCCCCGCTAGAAGAGGCCCGACGACGCGCGAGAAGTGGAACTGAACGGAGCTTAGGGCGATTGCGTTCGCGAGGTCGTGGCGCTCGACTAAGTCAACGGTTATCGCCTGGTACGAAGGCCCCGCCACTGAGAAGCAGCAGCCCGTCACGAAGGAGAGCAGCAGTATCATCCAGACGTCCGCCGCCTCCCCGACCACGCCCGCGCGCACCAGCGCCGCCAAGGTCAGGGCCGAAGCGCCCGCGCCCACCTGCGCGAGCAGGAGCAGCCGCTTGCGGTCTAACTGGTCGGCGAACACCCCGGCCGGGAGCGTCAGCAGAAGGCCCGGCACCGTGGCCGCGAACGTGTCAACGCCGAGCCAGAAGGCCGAGTTTGTTAGCTGGAGCACGAGCCAGCTCTGCGCCACGGTCTGCATCCACGTCCCGGAGTTCGAGAGGAACGCGCCGGCCCAGAACAGTCGGAAGTTGCGGTGCGAGAGCGCGCGGAACATCTCGCCCGCACGCCCCGCCCTGCGCCCCGCATCGCCCCCCGCAGCCGCCATGACCTTGATAGAAGTGCCGGTAAAAATGAATGATGCACGGCCGCACGCCCCGCGCCGCCGCCGCGCTTAAAGATGCCTGCGCCGGAGGAAAACCGCAAGGAGCGAAGATGTTGAGCGAACGTATGTCGAGGCGCGAGCCGCCCGTGCAGAACGGCTTCCGACTGCGCGGGGCGGGGTCTCGCGCGTAGAGGCACTCTCGGACGGCGTGATAGCCTTCGCCATCACGCTGCTCTACTGGCACGCCTACCGCAAACGTGAAGCCCTGGAGCTTAACGAGTTGGAGTCGCACGGCACGCGGGCGCAGTCGCAGGAGAACGCCCTGATGGTCTGCGTCGGGCTGTTCTAGAGTGGCGCGGCGCTCGCGCGCTGGCGCCACGCCCCGCTCATCGCCGGCATGTCCTACTGGCTCATCGGCCCCGTCCAGTTCCTACACGGCTACCTCACAGGCAAGCGCCGCAGGCGCATCGCAGAGCGCGCCGCGTCGCGAACCCGCGAGCCCGCCGCCGCGTGATTAACAATCCGGGGAGTGACGTGGGGGTTTACTCTGTAGGCTTCTTACTCGCGCCTCCGCCAATCGGAGAGGGGCGCGCCGGTGCCGCCTCGGCGGTGGGCGACGATCTCGGCGAGGATGGAGAGGGCGACCTCCTCGGGCGAGACGGCGCCGATGTCAAGGCCGACGGGCGCGCGAACCTGCCGCAGAGCCTCTTCGTCGAAGCCCGCCTCTCTCAATCGCCCGAGCACGATGTTGGTGCGGCGCCGGCTGCCTATCATGCCGACGTAGTCGGGTCGGGCGGCGAGCACGGCCCGCATGCACTCCTCGTCCTCGTTGTGGCCGCGCGTGACGACCGCGACGTAGATGCCGCGCCCGCCGCCCACTGCGCGCGCGACGGCCCCGCCCCAGCCACCCGACGCCGCCACAAGCTCTACGCCTTCATCGGGGAAGCGCGCGCGCGCGACGAACTCGGCGCGGTCGTCTATGAGAGTGACGCCGTAGCCGATTGAGCGCGCGAGCCGCGCGAGAGAGGCGCCGACGTGGCCCGCTCCGCACACGACGACGCGCGGCTCCGCCTCCACGCGCTCCAGGAGAACGCGCGAGCCGCGCCACTCTTCCAGGCCCGGCGCGAACTCTTCGACTGAAAAGGTGCGCGCCTCTGCGCGCGAGGCGAGGAAGGCGCGGGCGTGCGCGGCGAGCGCCGCGTCGAGCGCCGCGTCGCCGGTCGTGCCGGTCTGCCGGCCCGCTTCTTCCAGAAGGATTTTCGCGCCGACCGAGCGCGGCGCTTCGATGAGTGTGGCGAGCGCGGCAAGGGCGCCTTCGGAGAGCACCTGGGCCGCTCGGCGCGCGACCTTTCCCGCGCGCGGACGGCCCGCGCCTTCGCCCGCTGTCGCCATCGCCCGCTCAGCTTGCGCGCTTCCCGCCGGCCTCGCCCCGCTCGCGCGCGAGCCCGACGGCGGCCAGGGCCTTACGCAGGAGCCAAACGGGGCCGATGATGAGATAGACGGGGTTGCGGAAGAAGGCGGGGCTGTTGCCCTCGATTGCGTGGCCGAGGAACTGGAAGGCCCAGCCGACGATGAAGAGGCCGAGCGCCCACCGCCAGTCGTAGAAGAAGAGAGGGAGGCTGACGACGATCATGGGAATCCCGACCGAGTGCGTCAGGCGGTTGAGCGGGTGGCGGTGCTTCGCCCTGTAGTTCTCCATGAAGGAAGTAGGCATGGCGACCTCCGAAAGTTGTGCGCGCGAGGGACGAGCAAGGATACTTTCAAACTCGCCCGCTTGTCACCCGCCGGCGCTCCCCTCCCCGCCCCAAACGTCTATGAATATATCCATCGTCCCGCCGCAGACCATGCCCTCCTCGCTCGCCTCCTCGGCCGTTAGGCTGAAGCGGTGCAGGGCCGGGCGGCCCGTGCGCAGCGCCTCGCGCGCCTCGGCCCATACCTCCGCCTCTATGCAGCCGCCCCCCACGGTGCCTGCCGTCGAGCCCGACTCGAAGAAGAGCATCTTCGCGCCGCGCCGCTGCGGGGTGGAGCCGCGCGTGTGCGCGACCGTCGCGACCGCGACGCGCTCGCCGCGCTCCTCGGCGTCTGCGAGCAGTCTGTAGATTTCCTGCTGCGGGATCGTTGACATGCGAGGGGTACCCCGCCGGCCTTTACTCGTTCGGGGGCTCGGCGGGCGTCGGCTCCGGCGTCGGCGAAGGCGCGGGCGTGGCCGGCGTCGGCGCTCCGGTGTTGGCCTGCTCCTGGTCGGCGGCGTCAACGCGCTGGCGCAGGCGCTCGACCTCCTGCTCGGCGCTCGCGACCGCGGACTCGAGCCGGGCGCGGCTGTTCGAGAGCATCTCGAGCTGCCTCTGCACGCGGTCGCGCTCGCGCTCTAAGCTGCGCTGTATCGAGTCGCGCACGGCGCCGGGGTTTAGGGTGCCGACGAGCGCGGCGCGGCGCTGTATGGCGTCCGGCTCGAGCTCGTCGTTTATCTGCGAGAGCCGCTCCTGGTACTGGAACTCCTTGTCGGTCACGTCGCGGAGCTGGGCGCGCAGCGCCTCGGCGCGCTGCTCGGCGCGCGTCAGGCGCTCCAGGTCGAAGAGGGCGCGCTGGTCTGTCTTCATGCGCGAAAGCTCGTCGGAGAGCTGCTCGACCTGCGTGGAGAGGCGGTCAACCGTGCCGCGGAGCTGCTCCTGCTCGGCCGCCTGCTGCTGGCCGCGGCGCGTGCGAGGCTGCGTGCGGCGCGGCCCCTCTTCCTGCTGCTCGTCTGCCGTGCTGACGAGCGCGGGCTCGGACGACGCGGGCTGCGCCGGCGCGGGCTGCGTGCGCACGGGGTTCGTGACGCGGCGCGAGGTGCGGCGGCGCTGCGAGAGGCCGTCGCTCTGGCACACGAAAAGCAGAAGCAGGGACGCCGCCGCGACCCCCGAACCGCGAGCCGAAAACTTCCTCATCACGAAACCTCCCTCCAAAACAGTGCCGGACAAAACTTCGATGCCGCGCGCGCCGGCCGGGATTACTTACACGCGCCGCACGCGCGCGCGGTTCCCGTTTACGCGGGCTGAATCTTGAAACTGATGTCCATGGCGCGCGCCGAGTGCGTGAGCGCGCCGACGCTTATCAGGTCAACGCCGGCCTCGGCGTAGGCGCGCACGTTCTCGAGCGTTATGCCGCCCGAAGATTCGAGCATCACGTCGGGCGCGAGCGAGCGCGCCAGCTCGACGAGCCTGCGCGTCTCCTCGGGCGTGCGGTTGTCGAGCAGGAGAATGTCCGCGCCGCTCTCAATCGCCTCGCGCATCTCGGCCTCGGTCGTCACCTCGACCTCGACCTTGTGCAGGTGGCCGACGGCCTTGCGCGCGCGCTCGACGGCCGTCGCCACTCCGCCCGCGAGCGCCACGTGGTTGTCCTTGATGAGCACGCCGTCGTCGAGGCCGAAGCGGTGGTTGCGCGCCCCGCCCGTCAGGACGGCGTACTTCTCGAGCATGCGGAGGCCCGGCGTGGTCTTGCGCGTGTCAACGATCTGCGCGCCCGTGCCTTCGACGGCGCGGACGTACTGCCGCGTGAGCGTCGCTATGCCGGAGAGCCTTTGCATCAGGTTGAGCGCCAGCCGCTCTCCCGCGAGCAGCACGTCGGCGAAGCCGCGCGCGCGGGCGATGACCTTACCGGCCTCGACCTCGTCGCCGTCGGCGACGAAGGCTTCGAGCTGCTGCTGCGAGTCGAGCGTGGAGAATACGTACTCGGCCACCTCGAGGCCGGCGATGACCATCGGCTCCTTGGCGATGAAGCGCCCCTTCGCGCTCTGGCTGCGCATCACGACGGACTGCGTCGTGATGTCGCCGCGCCCCATGTCTTCCTGGAGGAACGCGCCTATCTGGGAGAAGAGCGCGCCCTCGTCGAACCAGTTCATTCCCCGAGCGCCTCCCGCATCTGCCGGAGCGCCTCGACGCGCCGCGCGATGTCGGCCGCGCGCTCTCGCAGCTCCGCGACCTTCTCGGCCGGGGCGCGCTCGACGAACTGCGGGTTAGCCAACTGCTTCTCAAGCTTCTCGCCTTCGGCTTGCAGCTTCGACCGTTCCTTGACCAGACGCGCGCGCTCCTGCGCGAAGTCAATCAACCCTTCGAGCGGCACGGCCACTTCAGCGCCGCCTGCGAGCGCCGCACGCGCCGACGCGCGCGGGATGCTCTGTCCTTCGGGGTCGTCGAGGATGGGCACCCCGCCTTCGCCGCCTGAGGCGAACAACTCCGCGCCCCCGGCCTGCGACGACGAGCCGCCGTTGCCTGACGACGAAGCGTCGCGCGCCTGCGAAAGTTTTTCGAGCTGGTCGGCGACGAAAATCTTAGAGGCGCGCGTGAGCCGCGCTATCTGCCGCGCGCCGTCGGCGAAGACGAGGCGCATCGAGCGGTCGGGCGTGCCGATGAAGATGCGCGGCAAGGTCTCGCCCGGCTTGATGCTCAACTCCGTGCGTATGTTGCGCACGCGAGAGACGAGTTCGATGACGGCCTGCATTTCTGACTCGGCGCGCTCGTCAATCAGAGACTCTTCGGCCCGCGGGTAGGCGGCGAGCATGACGGTCGGCTCGGCGTGCGCGTAGGCGGGGTGCAGCAGTTGAGAGCCGACGCCGGGAAGGCGCTGCCAGAGTTCTTCGGTGATGTAAGGCATGAACGGGTGAAGGAGACGCAACGCCTGTTCGAGCACGGTCAACGTGCGCGAGCGCGCCGCGTCGCGCTCGGGGCTCGCCTCGGCCGCCGTCACCTCCGACTTCGAAAGCTCTATGTACCAGTCGCAGAAGTCGTCCCAGAAGAAATGGTAGAGCGCGTAGACGGCCTCGTGGAACTGGTACTGTTCGACGGCGCGCGCCACGTCGCGGGCCGTCCTGTTGAGCCGCGACGTAATCCAGCGGTCGTGCAGCGCCCACGTCTTCGGGTCGCCCTCGAATCCTTCGCCGACGCGCGCGCCCTCGGAGTTCATCAGGCAGAAGCGCGCGGCGTTCCAGATTTTGTTGGCGAAGTTTCGGTAAGACTCGACCTGGTTGTCGTTCCAGCGCGTGTCGGTCGAGCCGACGGAGGCGAGGACGAGGCGGGTGGCGTCCACGCCGAACTTCTCGAACACTTCGAGCGGGTCTATGCCGTTGGCCTTGGTCTTCGACATCCGCTGGC
>DASPKR010000415.1:0-9122 GCA_035627975.1 Pyrinomonadaceae bacterium
GCGTTGACCCTTTAGACCCCTTGCGCGCGAACCCTTCGCCTGAAGAACCTTGCGAGGAAGGACGTGCGCTTGACCTGCGTGAAACTCTCAAGCCGAAAACGCCCCGGCAGTATAGCAGAAGCGCGCCGGCCTGCAATAAACGCTGAAAACAGCGGCCCGGCCGGCGCGCGCCTGTCCTTGAGTAGTTAATGAGGAGGCTACCGAGCGAAGCCGCGGGCGTTGACGAGAGCGCCCGCGGGGTGAGCCGGCTTCGGGGAACATTCCGGCAAACGTCCCCGTAAAGCGAGGGGGAATGCTTACATCGGACAAAGGCGGTATCAAGTGATGAAACGTTTCGCCGCGCCGAGCGCTCTGCTGCTCACAATTCTTCTGGCCGTGTCGGCCCCGCAGGCGACGGCCCAGAGCGCGCCCGCCCCTGAAGACCTCTCGCGCACGCTCGCCGCGCTCGACGGCGCGCTCTTCGACTCGTTCAACCGCTGCGACCTCGAGAAGTTCGCATCGTTCTTCGCCGAGGACGTTGAGTTTTATCACGACAAGGGCGGGCTTACCCTTTCGAGCAAGAGCCTGGTCGAGAGCGTCAGGAACAACATCTGCGGCAAGGTGCGAAGGGAAGTGGTCGCCGGGTCAGTCGAGGCGCACCCCATACCCGGCTACGGCGGCGTACAGATGGGCGCCCACCGCTTCTACGAGCTGGGCGCGAAACCGGGCGCAGGGCCTGTGGGCGAGGCGAAGTTCATACACCTTTGGCAGCACAGGGACGGCGCGTGGAAGATTACGCGCGTAATCAGCTACGCGCACGGGCCTGCGCCGAAGGGCTGACCGCGCGTTCTGTATCGAGCGAAAGAATGACGGGGCGGAGGGGCGCGCGAACTGACGATTTGCGCGCCCCTCCGCCCTTCTCGCCTCTAGCTTCCGGCAACTTCTAAGGCTATAATTCCGAATCCGTCGCGGGCGACCAGCAAGCGGCCACGTCGCCACCCCCTACAGCAGTCATGCGCCGCTCGGCCACACGGGGCGCGGCGCGGGCCGGAAGAGTCGAGCGCCGGCCTCCGGAGGCGAACCCTTTGCCCACACACACAGGCGAGAACGTTGCTCACCACGGCGTGAGCCAGCGGCCGCAGGGCGTCCCCCCGCCGCGCAGGGGCGGGCGCGCGCAGCCGCGCATGCCCTCGACGGTCGGCTACATGGCCGTCTCCGTGGGCCTGTCGTTCGCGCTCTTCCTCGCCATCTGGTTCCTGCTGCGGGCCGACGGCGACGACGCGCCCTGGATACCTGCGGGGCTCGCGGCCGGCTTCGTCATACTGATAGCAGCCGGCACGCGCGAGATAGTGATGCGGCGCGCGTGGTCGCGCTACACGCGCGAGATGGAGATGACGATGGGCGCGGGCGAATTGCAGCCGCGCCCCGTCATCTTGCCCAAGCCTACGACGAGCAGCATGGCGGGCATGCAGTCGGCCGTGGCCTCGCTGCGCGCGCTACAGCAGCGCCTCGCCGAATTCGACGGGGCCGGCGTCTCGCCCGAGGCGCACATGGAGGCGTACCGTTTGTGCGAGCAGTGCCTGGCAAGCACCGAGGAGGTTCTGCGCTCGCCGGGCGGCCCCGCCGAGATGCGCGTGGCGCTAAGGTCGGGCCAGGAGCGCGTGCGCGCCTACAGGAAGAAGCACCTGCTCGGCTGGGCGCGCGGCGAGAGCACGCGCCTGACGCTCGAGGCGCAGCGCCGCGTCCGGCTCTCCGACAAGATAGAGACGGCGCAGCGCGCCCTCGAAGTTCTGGGCGAGGCGATGAGGCTCTACCCGGAAGAGCCGGAGCTGAGGGAGTCGGCGACGGTCGTGCGCAACTTCATCGCGTCGGTCAAGGTCGGGCAGTGGGTCGAGATGGCCGAGCGCGCGGCCTTCCGCGGCAAGTACGCGCGGGCGATTGCGCGCTACCGCGACGCGCTCTTCTACCTCTCCCGCGCCGACATGGGCGAGGACGCGCGCTCGGAGGCCGCCTCGCGCATACAGCGCGAGATAGAGATGCTTCGAGCGCGACTGGCTACCACAGACGGCGACAGCGCCGCGGGGGGCGCCCCGGCCGCGGGCCGCCGCCCGCGCCGCGAGCAAGAATAACCAGACGGGCCGGAGGCCGGTTTGATAGCCCAACGCTGCCCAAAGTGTGAGAGTTCGCGCGTCCGCCGCGGCTACACGGACACGGCGCTGCTGCTGCGCCTCGTTGGCGTTTACCGGCTGCTGTGCGACAATTGCAACCTTCAGTTCGTAGGGTTAGCAGTCCCCGGCACCGTCCCGCCGCGCGGTAGCCACCGGAGGCGCAAGCGCGTCTCGCACTCGCACGGGCATAACCGCCACCAACGCGACGGGGGGGCGCACGGCTCGAAGGCCGGCAAGGGTTGAGGGCCGAAATTTTTCGAGCGCGCGCGGGGCTGCCCGGCGCGCGCCGCGGGCTTCAAGGTCTCGGCCTCTGATTTGAAGGGAAGGGAAGTTATGAGAGTTAAAAGCCTGTCTCTAGTGCTCGCCGTCTTCGCCTGCGCCGCGCAGGCGCTCGCGCAGGGCGGCTCCCCCGCGCCGCCGCAGTCGGGCGCGCCTTCGGCCGGCGCGGCCGGGGGCTCGTCGCTCGACGGCATGGGCGTCAAGAAGTACCTGCTCGGCCCCGGCGACGTGCTGGATCTGCGCGTCTTCAACGAGCCGCAGTTCAACGGCCCGCTCGTCGTCAACGACGAGGGTAAGGTCGAGGTGCCTTTCATCGAGCACCCCGTCCCGGCGCTGTGCCGCACCGACCGCGAGATCAAGCAGGACATCGTCGAGGCGCTCTCGAAGTTCCTCAACAAGCCGCAGGTCAGCCTGCGCGTCGCCGAGATGAAGAGCCGGCCGCCGGCCGTCGTCTTCGGCGCCGTCCGTAGCCCCACGCGCGTGCTCATGCAGCGCAGGGCGCGCCTGCTTGAGCTGCTCGCGCAGTCCGGCGGCGTCACAGAGGCCGCGGGCGGCGACATACAGATTTTCCACACGGAGCCCGTCATGTGCCCGGAGCCGGAGGTTGACGTGGCAAAGCCCATCAACTCTTACGCGCCGGCCGACCCGACCGAGGTCAGCTACGACGTGTACAGCCTGACGGCGCTCAAGGACGGCAAGAACGAGGCCAACCCCTACATACGCCCCGGCGACATCGTCATCGTGCAGGAGGCGCAGCCCGTCTTCATCACCGGCGCCGTGATGGCCCCGCAGGGCCTGTACCTGCGCGAGAGCACGCGCATGCTCACGCAGGCCATCGCGCAGGTCGGGGGCTTGAGGAAGGAGGCGAAGGGCAGCGGCGTAGTCATCTTCCGGCGCAAGCCCGGGAGCGACCAGGCCGAGCCGCTGCGCGTCAACCTGAGCGACATACGCAGCGGCAAGGCGAAGGACATACCGCTCCAGCCTTACGACATAGTCGAAGTGCCCGACAACACGGGCGGCGTAAAGGGCGTGCTCAAGGGCGTGCTGCTCGGCGGCGGCATAGGCGCCATGACGGGCACGTTCGCTAACCTGCCGCTGCGCGTGCTCTACTGAGGCGCGCCGAATCTGAGGCGCGGAGGGCCGGCCGCTAGGCTGTAGCGGGCCGGCCCTTTTACCGCCCGCGTTCGCCGCGCCGCCCGCCTGTGTGGTAAATTAACCTTTTCGTTCCGAGCCTTGATTTTCGGGGGAAGTGGTCTGATGAGTAGAAACGTGAACAGGGCGGCCGCCTCGCGCGCGCGAAAGAGGAAGAGCCGCATGTCGCTTCTGTACGTGGCGCTGGCCGCGGCCGTGGTCGTCGTGCTGCTGGTCTTGGAGCAGGTGGCGCTGCTCTACATCCTCTCGACGCTGGCGGTATCAGCCCTGCTCATCATCGTCGCCTTCGCCGACATAAGAGGCGCCGGGCGGCGGTCGGCAGAAGCCCCGCCGGCCGACGACTCGGCCGCCATCGGCGACAGGACTGCGAAGGTCGCGCCCGCGACCTCGTTCGGCCAGACGGCGCCCCGCGCCGCCCGCGCCAAGCGCGGCAGGTAAGCCCCCGGCGCCGGCCCCACCGCGGATATAAAGTTTGAAGTGGCCGCGGCCGTCTTGCTATGATGTGGCGGCCGCGGCCGCGCGGCACTCGCGCACGGCCGAGGCGCCGTCGCCGATAACGCTCCCCGCTGACCTTACCGCCGTCCCCCCGAAGTCTGCCGCCAATAGAGCCCTTATGCGTTCGGCCGCAACCCTCCTGCTTCTCGCGGCGCTCCTGTCGGCGCCGGCCGGCCCCGCGCTCTCCTACACGCTGCAACTCAACGCCTCGGCCGCCGTGCAGTTCCGCTGGCCGACGCGCACCATCCCCTTCGCGCTCTCGACCTCGCTCAATAACCCGCCGCCCAACGTGCGCGCGACGGGCGAGGAGGTGGTCGCGGCCGCGCGCCGCGCGCTGGCGCGCTGGGCCGAGGCCGCCGACGTTGAGTTCGTCATCACGACCTCGTCGCTACAGGCCGTGAGCCCCGTCGGCTCGCCCGACGGCGTGAACCTCATCACGGTCTCGCAGACGCCCGGCATAGCCTTCAACGACCCCAACCAGACCGGCGGCGTGCGCGTCTTCACGGACGGCGCGGGCAACATCACGGAGGCCGACATCGCCGTAAACCCGGGCGCGCCCTTCTCGACCGACGGCTCGTTCGTCCCCTTCGCGTCAGATTCGACCTTCGAGGGCTCGGGCGACACCTTCGACTTGGAGTCAACCTTCCTGCACGAGATAGGCCACGCGCTCGGCCTAGAGCACTCCGGCATCGTCGGCTCCGTCATGCAGCCCCGGCAGGCGCGCAACGGGACTTACGGCCTACCGGCGCTGCAGCGCCGCTCCCTCGCGTCAGACGACCGCGCGGGCGCGCGCGCGATCTACGGCCCCGCGGCCGGCCTCGGGGAGCTGCGCGGCACCATACGCAACGCGGGCGGAGGCCCCGTCTTCGGCGCGCACGTCTGGGCGGAGGAAATCTCGACCGGCCGCGCCGTCGCCGGCAACGTGACCTTGCAGAACGGCTCGTACCAGATAAGGGCCCTGCCGCCGGGCGACTACCGGCTCGTCGTCGAGCCCTTGAACGGCCCCGTATTCGCCTCGCAGGTCGCGAGCCGCACGCGGCCCGGCGGCTCGCCCGGCGCCTACGCCGGCCTACAGGACGGGCAGGCCGTTCAGCGAACCTCGGACGGCTCGACGGCGACGGTGGTCGCCGACTCCGTGACGAACTTCGACGTGAGCCTCGAAGGGCTACAGGCCATCCTCAACCCGGCCTTCGTAGGCACACGGGACGACCTCGGCTCTTCGCTCTCGCAGGTCTCTCTGCCCGTCGCGCCGGGCTCGACGGTCAACGTGCTCGTCGGCGGCGAGAACGTCCACACGGTCGAGGCAGACGGCGTGCAGATAAACTCGCCCTACTTCACGATCAACCGCGCGAGCTTCCTCAAGCTCAACTTCGGGAACGTGCAGGTCTTGAGCTTCGACGTGAGCGTGAGCGCGCTCGCCGCGCCGGGCGACTACAGCGTAAGGCTCGCGGCGGCCGCGAGCGGCGAGGTCGCGTACCTCTCGGGCGCGCTCACGGTCGAGCCTCCCAACGCAGTCCCGGCAGGCACTAACCTTCTTGACGGCACGGCCTTCTTCGTCGCGCAGCACTACCGCGACTTCCTCTCGCGCGAGCCCGACCCGGCCGGCCTCGCATTCTGGTCGAACGAGGTAGAGGGTTGCGGCTCGAACCTTCAGTGCCGCGAGGTAAAGAGGATTAACGTCAGCGCCGCCTTCTTCCTCTCGATTGAGTTCCAGGAGACGGGCTACTTCGTCTATCGCGTCTATCAGGCCGCTTTCGGCGACCTGCCCGGCAGGCCCGTCCCCGTGCGCGCGCAGCAGTTCTTCCCCGCCGCTCAGCAGATAGGGCGCGGCGTCGTCGTGGGCGTGGGCGACTGGCAGGCGCGGCTCGAGGCGAACAAGCGGCAGTTCCTCCTGGGCCTGGTCGGTAGCGCCGAGTTCCTCGCGCGCCACCCTCCGACCGAGAGCCCTGCGCAGTTCGTTGACTCCCTCAACGCCAACGCCGGGGGCGTGCTCTCGCAGGCCGAGCGCGACCAACTCGTCGCGGAGCTTTCGGCCAACAACACGGCGGCCGGCCGCGCCGACGTTCTGCGGCGCGTGGCCGACGACGAAGACCTCGTCAGGCAGGAGTTCAACGAGGCGTTCGTGCTGATGCAATACTTCGGCTACCTGCGCCGAAACCCTGACGACTTCCCCGACTCCGACTTCGCCGGCTTCAACTTCTGGCTCGCCAAGCTCGAACAGTTCGGCGGCAACTTCCTCGCGGCCGAGATGGTCAAAGCCTTCCTCGAATCCGTGGAGTACCGCGAGCGCTTCGGGCAGTAACAGACTAAATCCAGTCCGGCGCTAAAGACTGAAGGCGGGCGGGAGTGGCTCTTAACCACTCCCGCCCGCCTTCGTGCGCGGGGCCGGCTGTTGCGTCGGGGCCGACGCCCGCGGGGCCAACGGTGCCTGAGCTTAGAGCGCCGCCACGTCGCTCATGAGGATGCCGTCGCTCATCAGGATGCCGCCCGTCCAGATGATGCCGTCGCTCATGAGAATGCCGTCCGACATCAGTATGCCGTCGCTCATCAGTATCCCGTCGCTCATGAGAATCCCGTCGCTCAAGAGAATCCCGTCGCTCATCAGGATTCCGTCAGACATCAGGATTCCGTCGCTCATCAAGATGCCGTCGCTCATGAGGATTCCGTCACTCATCAGAATCCCGTCCGACATCAGTATGCCGCCCGTCCAGATGATGCCGTCCGACATCAAGATGCCGTCGCTCATCAGGATGCCGCTGCCGAGCACCGTGCCGTCCACGAAGATGATGCCGTCGCTCATCAGGATGCCGTCGGCGACGGCGACGCCGTTCAGGAGCACGGGGCTCTCTCTGAAGAGGACGCCGTTGGAGTAGAGCACGCGGCCGGCCTGCGCGACCGACTCGCCGCCTATCTGGACGGGGCCGCTCACGGAGCCGAGCGTCAGGCCGCCGCGCAGGATAGCGTCGCCGGCCTTGAGCTTGTCGGCGTTCGGCACCACCGCGCCGGCCAGGCGGACGGCGGCGGCGGCGTTGAGCTGGCCGGCGCCCTGCGTCAGCACGCTCTGCGCCTTGCTGCCGAAGAGCGACACGGGCAGCGGGTTGGCCGTGCGGAGCAGCGCGGCCTTGACGAGCGCGGGCGTCAGAGACTTGTTGGCCTCGATCATGAGCGCGACCGCGCCGGCGACGGCCGGGGCCGAGAAGGAGGTGCCGTAGTAGGTGTAGTAGGCGTTCGGCAGGGCGTTCGCCGTCGGCGTCACGACGCGGTCGGGGCGGGCCGCGGCGAGCTGCGGGCCGTCCTGCGACATCGGCGCCACGACGCCGCGGCCGGGGGCGACGAGGTCGGGCTTGGCGAGCCCGTCAACGGCCGTCGGCCCCTTCGAGGAGAACTGCGCCATCCTGTCGTCGGAGCGGCGCGCGGTCGAGCGCGTGTCGGTCGCGCCGACGGTTATCGCGTGGGGGCTGTTGCCGGGGCTGTTGATGGTGCGGAAGAGAGGTTGATAGACGGGGTTGCCGTCCGCGTCGTGGCCGACTACCTCTTCCGTGCGGCCGTGGTTGCCGGCGCTGGCAACGACGACTATGCCGGCCTCAACGGCGCGCGCGACGGCGTTGCAGAGCGGGTCGTCGCGCCAGGACTCGCGGGCCGGCGTGCCGAGGCTCATGTTGAGGACGCGTATGTTGTAAAGATTGCGGTTCTGGATTGCCCAGTTGACGGCGGCCAGCACGGCGCTCGTCGAGCCCGCGCCCGTCGCGTCGAGCGCCTTGAGGTCAATGAGGTTCGCCTCCGGCGCCATGCCCTTGTAGTTGGCCGCGTAGCCCGCCGAGGCGGCGCCGCTGCCGGCCGCGACGCCCGCGACGCCCGTGCCGTGGCCGTTGGCGTCCGTGCCGTCGCTCATCAGAATCCCGTCCGACATCAGTATGCCGCCCGTCCAGATGATGCCGTCGCCCTGAACCGAGCCGGGGTTCGAGAAGTCAACCGAGGCCACGATGCGCGACTTGCCGTTGCGGCCCGCGAAGTCGGGGTGCGAGGCGCTGATGCCGCTGTCAATAATGGCGATGCCGACGCCTTTGCCCGTGACGCCCGGCGCACCGGCCGCGCCCGCCTGCGCCAGAGCCGCGCCCGTCGCCTCGCGCGTCACGCTCATCTGCGCCGACACCCTGCGGTTGGGCGAGACGTATGCGACGTCTTCGCGGGCGGCCAACTCGGCCACGGCCGACTTCGGCACGATGGCCGTCATGGCGTCGAGCGAATCGAAGGCCGCGCCCTTCTTGCCGCCCTTCGAGGCGACGGCGCTGTCGTGGTCCGCAGTCGGGCGGCCTTTAGTCTGGATGATGACGCCAACCATCTCGCCTGCGTCTGCGGCCGAGGAGAGCTCGGGCGCGAGCTTCGAGCGGCGCGCCTCGGCCTGCCCGCCCTTTTTCGGGGCGGCGGCGAGCGTCGCCAGGGGGGAGAGGTATATGACCGTGAGGCTGACCAGAAGCAAGCAAGCTGTGATTCGACGCAACATTTGGGGTTCCTTCTTTCGTGGAGTCCTTCTAAACTCTAAAGATCAGGAGACCGTTGACAGGTTTCGCGCCCGGCCGTGAGTATGAGCCGGGCCGAAGGAGGTTTAGGCCGCGTAACCTACGAAACGCTGTCAACGATCTGCCCCTCCCTAGTTCAATAGACGTGCCACAAAAGCCTTCCCTGGCGCCCGCCGCGCCCCGGAACCTAAACTAACTATTTAAAGCCGCTTACGCCGCCCGCCGGAATCTAGTCGGACGGCCCCTCCCGACCCCCGAAATGGATACCTCCTATCCACCTTTTGCAATCAAACTTGCAAACCCCAACTTTCCCGCCCTTTCCCCACAAAACCAACACCCCCGCCCAACTGGATACATCGTTACCACTGTGTACCTACTAACCACCACGGGGCCTTGCCCGACAATGGCCGCTTGCCCGGTAATCGCTAAGTCTGCCCGGCAATGTGGAGTGGTTAATGAATCAGATTTCTGTCGGCGAGATATCTCCGGCCTTCGTCGGTGAGTAAGTAGAGAACGACGAAGCCGGATT
>DASPKR010000416.1:0-14675 GCA_035627975.1 Pyrinomonadaceae bacterium
GCCTTCCGAAAAGCGATTCTCTGTTCGGGCTCGTATGAAGTATTCTCTAAACTACCGGGCAGGACGCTTCTACACTTTAACGCGCGGCAAAGTCAAACCGGCCGGCCCGGGCCGCGCGACCTAACGTGACGAAAGGACGGGAGATGAGGAAGACGAGGTTATTCGTGCTCGCGGCGCTCGCGGCCGCGGCGCTGCTGCCGGTCTCGACGCGGGCGCAGGCTCAGGCGGCCGCCGCGCGGGACAGCGTGCCGACGCGCGACATGGAGCGCATCAACTGGATGGAGTTCAAGGAGGTGGTGCCGTCGAAAGTCCAGACGGTGCTCTTGCCGACGGGGACTCTGGAGCCGCACGGCGTGGCCAACAACGGCGCCGACAACACCGCCCCGGCGGCGATAGCGCGCAGGATTGCGCCGCGCGTCAACGCCATGATCGCGCCCACCCTCCCCTACGGCATAACGGGGAGCATGGAGGCTTACCCCGGCGCCTTCCAGATAACGGAGTCGGCCTACCGCCCCTTCGTCAAGCAGATTCTCGAAGGGCTCGCCAAAAACGGCTTCCGCAACATCATCATACTGAACGGCCACGGCGGGCCGCAGACCGCCGTGCTCAACTCCGTCGCCGCGGAGGTCGCCGCCGAGCGGCGTGTGCGCACGCTCGTCATCAACTGGTGGTCTTTCGCCTCGGACATCACGAAGCAGGTGTTCGGCGAGGACGGCGGCCACGCCGGCTGGAACGAGACGGCCTTCATACAGGCCATAGACCCTACGCTCGTCCACCCCGAGCGCTACAAGGACGACCTCGCGACCGCCTACCCCGCGCAAGGCACATGGTCGGCCGCGCCCTTCCCCTCCTCCATCGGCCTGTACCAGCCGGGTCAGGGCTACCCGAAGTTCGACCAGAAGAAGGCCGACGAGTATTTCGTCAAGGTCACCGACAAGATCGCCTCGCTCGTCTCCGAAGTCATACGCAAGTGGGACGCGGCCGGCCTCTAAGCGCGACTCTCATTCCCCCGTGATTAACAGCCTGAACCTACGGGCCGTCGCGAGAAGGCCGCCGACCGGCGAGCCTTTCGCGCCGCTCGCGCGCAGCGCCTTCCGCGTGCTCGGGCTCGCGGCCTCGGCGTCGCGCAGGGAAGTCAACGCGGCCGCCGACTCGCTCCGGCTCTCCCTCAAGGTCGGCGCGACGAGGAGCTTCCCCGCAGACCTGCCGGCCCTAGGCCCGCTCTCGCGCGACGAGTCGGCGGTGCGGGACGCCGTCGGCCGCCTCGCAGACCCGCCGCAGCGCCTCTTCGAGCGCCTCTTCTGGTTCCACGCCCCCCCGCCCTCGGCGCACGTCGCGGCTAACACATTGACGATTGCGCGCGCCGCCGAAGATTCGCTCGCGCGCGGGGGCGACGCCGCCCGCCACGACGCCGCGCTCCTGCTCCTCGTCGGCCTTTGCGTGGCCGACCCCGCCTTGCGCGAGCGCGAGGCTTGGGAGCGCGCCTTCGCCCTCTGGGCCGACGTGGTCGAGGGCGAAGAGTTCTGGTCGCTCCTCGTCGCCGCAGACCTCAAGGGCGACTACGAGCAGCTCGCAACCTTCGCTGAAGTCAGAGAACTGCGCGCGCGCGCGCCGCGGCTCGTCTCCGAATTCCTCGCGGGCCGGGCGAAGGGTTGGGCCGCACGCGGCGACTTCGAGGCTTGCGGCCGCGCGCTCGAGGTGCTGCGCGCGGCGCGTCTGCCCCGCCCGCTCCTCGACGAGTACGAGGGCGACATACTCGGCCCCGTCGAGGACGAGGTCGAGGGCGTTGTCAGCTCGGCCTTCGGTGAGATGGAGTTGGGGAAGCTCTCGGCCTCGGCGGGCAGCGCAGAGGCGGCGAAGGACTCCTTCAACCGCTGCTGGCGCAAGTTCGAGGACGACGCGAAGCCCGCGCTCTTCCGCTTCGCGCGCACGGGCGGTGTCGGCGCCGCGAGCGTGCGAAGGGCGCTCGCGCATGCCGCCGCGAAGCTGTGCGAGCTAGCTGCCGCTTACCGCGAAGCGCTCCGGCCCGACGAGGCGCGCGAAGTGCTGCGGCAGGCGCTGGCGCTCGCGCCGCCCGGCTCGGCCGCGCTCGTGCAGGTCGAGGAAGACATGCGCGCCTCGGGGCTCGCCGCCGAGGAGGGCGCGGAGCGCGAGGAGACTTACGCTGAAGAAGTCTCGCGCGAGCTTCGCGCGCGTACTTCGCCCGAGCCGAAGCCGTCGGCGGCGCCTGCCTCGGCCGCGGGCGCCGGGGGCGGCGACACGGTGCTCGGCTGCGTCATGCAGATAGCCTTCTACGCATTCATGGTCGCGGGCTGCTTCGCGCTCGACAAGTGCGGCGTCATCAAGACTGGCCGCTCGACGCGCTACGGGCCGAGCTACAACCTCAACTACAACATCAGGCCCTTCCCGCAGTTCACGCCCGTGCCGTTCCCGACGCTCCACCCCTTCGCCTTCATGCCGCGCATGACGGCCGAGGAGCTTCGGCGCGAGATGAGGCGCGGCGGCGTCACCGTCGTTGACGCGCGCGAGCGCGCCGCCTACGACGCCGGCCACGTCCCCGGCGCCGTCTGGGCGCCGGAGGACAGGGCAGGCTCGCTCGCGGGCCGACTGCGGCGCAGCAGGCTCGTCGTCGTTTATGGCGAGGACGAGAACGCGGCCGACCGGGCGGCGCTGAAGCTTTGGGTCGCAGGCCCCGCCGAGCGGAAGCCCTTCGTGCTCTCCGGCGGCTACCTCGCGTGGAGCGCGCCCGAGGTCGCGACGCCGCCGCCGTCTCGGGTCGCGCCTTCGCCTTCACGTTGACGCTGTATTTTTGTATTTTGGGTGGGCATGTCTGAAGAGATGCCGCAGACGCTCGAAGTGCCGCTCGCCGCGCTAGCGGAGCTGGCGGTCGAGTGCTGGCGCCTTGAGCGCTGGGCCGAGACGACGAGGGACGAGGCTTCGGCGGCCCGAGCGCGCCACGCCGCGCGCCGGCTCGCTAAGTTCCTGGGCGAGCGCGGCGTCTCCTTCGTTGACCTTACGGGCCGCGCTTACGAGCCCGGCCTCGCCGTCGAGGTGCTCGACGTTATCCGCGACCCCGGCGCCGCGGGCGACACGATTGACGAGACCGTCTCCCCGGTCGTCCTCTGGCGCGGCTCCGTCATCAGCCACGGGCAGGTGGTAATCAGAAAGAAGTAATCGCCCCAACCATGACCTCTATGTTCATCAACTTCGGAATTGATTTAGGGACGACCAACTCTTGCCTGGCGCAGGCCGCGGAGGGCGGCGAGGTGCGCGTCATACAGAACAACGACCAGATGAACGTGACGCCTTCGGTCGTGCGCGTCCTAAAGTCGGGGAGCCTGATGGTGGGGCGTCGCGCGTACAACGCGGCGGCCGAAGACCCGGAGAACGTAGCGCAGGAGTTCAAGCGGCTGATGGGGCAGCGCTACTCGAAGCTGTTCCCCGCCTCGGGCCGCTCGATGACGCCCGAAGAGCTTTCCGCCGAAGTCCTCAAATCGCTCCTGGCCGACGCGCGGCGGCGCACGGGCGAGGGCGTGCGCGCCGCCTGCATAACGGTGCCGGCCGCCTTCACCGCGTTGCAGTGCGAGGCGACCGCACGCGCAGCGCGCCTCGCGGGCCTAGACGAGCACCCGCTCCTTCAGGAGCCCATCGCGGCCGCCATAGCCTACGGCGCGAAGCCCGGCGCGCGCGACCAGCGATGGATGGTCTTCGACCTCGGCGGCGGCACGCTCGACGTGGCCGTCGTCTCGACGCGCGACGGGCGGCTGAACGTCCTAGAGCACCGCGGCGACAACCACCTCGGCGGCAAAGACGTTGACCGCGCGCTGGTGCAGGGCGTGCTGCTCCCCTTCCTCGCCGAGCGCTTCTCTCTGCCCGGCGCAGACGTTGACGCGCGGGCGCACACCCGGCTGGCGCGGCGCCTGACGCTCCTCGCCGAGTACGCGAAGATAGAGTTGACTACGGCCGAGGAAACAATCGTCACCCTGCTCGACTTGGGCGACGACGCCGAGGGACGCCCCATCGAGGCCGAGATGACGCTCACGCGCGCGCGGCTCGAGCTTGAGCTTGAGCCTCTACTTTCGCGCTGCCTGCGGCTCGCCGAAGAGGCGCTCGAAGGCGCGCGCATGCGCGGCGCGGACTTAGACCGCGTGCTCCTGGTCGGAGGCCCTACGCAGATGCCGCGCGTGCGCGCCGCGCTCTCCGAGCGCCTGGGCGCGCCTGTTGACTCGTCGCTCGACCCCATGACCGTCGTCGCGCGCGGCGCCGCCATCTACGCCTCGACCGTCGAACGGGCGAGCCCTTCGTCAACATCGAAGCCGGAAGTGAGCGCGGCCGGCAAGCTCTCCGCGCGCCTCGCCTTCGACCCCGTGAGCGCGGAGGCGCAGGCGCGCGTCGCCGGCAAGCTCTCCGGCGGCGCGCGGGGCGAGGCGCTGGAAGTGAAGATAGATTCCGAAGGCGGCCTCTGGACGAGCGGCTGGCACACGACCGAAGGCGGCTTCTTCGAGCTACCGCTCGTCATGCAGGAGGGGCAGCTCAACCGCTTCCGCCTGAGCGTGCGCGACTCGCGCGGGCGCGCGCTCGGGGTCGAGCCCTCGGAGTTCCAGATTCGCCACGGCCTTACGATAAGCGCGCCGCCGCTGCCCCACACAATCTCGGTCGAGGTCGCGCGCCCCGACGGCACGCACGAGTTGAGCCCCGTCTTCCCGCGCAAGACGCTCCTGCCGGCCGAGCGCTCCGTCTCCTACCGCGCCGCGCACACGCTCAGGCCCAGCGAGCCCGACACCTCGCTCGCCATAAAGCTCTGGGAGGGCGAGGCGCTCACAGACCCGCAGGCCAACACGTGGGTCGGCAACATGCACGTCGCGAGCGACCTGGTGCGCCGCCCCGTCCCCGAAGGCGCCGAGGTGCAGTTGCACATAAAGATTGACGCGTCGCGCCTCATCACGGTCGAGGCGTTCATCCCGCACCTCAACGAGCACTTCAAGGACTACATATACATCCCGCAGGACGAGGAGCCCGACTACGCCGAGCTTCTCCGAGGCGTCCCCGCCGAGGTCGAGTCGTGCCTCGCGCGTCTCGCGCGCGTCGAGGAGTTTTTGATGGGGCGCGGGCTCTCGGACGAGGACTTCGACTTCCCCGAGGTCGTCTATGACGACGGCTTCGCGCCGGGCGGCGACGGCGACTCCGCCGGCTTCGGCGCCGAGCCTTCTGCCGGCTCGGGGCCGCGCGCCGAGGCCGACCGGCTGAGGCGCGAGATAGAGGACTTCGACCTGGAGTTGGGCGGCGAGGCGGCCGTCGCGGACGAGCCCGACCGCGCGCGCGGCGTCGTCGAGCGCATGAGGGAGTTCCGCCGCCGCGTGGCCGAGCTCGAAAGGCGCGCCGGCCTCGTCGCCTCCGACTCGGGCGCCGGCTTGACCGAGATGCTCGCGCTCGACGTCGAGCGCACCGTCGAGGCTTACGGCACCGACGCGCAGAAGGAGAAGTTCGCCGCGCTGCGCCGCGAGCTGAACGACGCCGTCTCGCGCGGCGACGCGCGCGGCACGCGCAAGGCTTCGGCCGCGCTGCGTTCCCTGCGCGGGCAAGTCCTCTACGCGCAGGACTGGTTCTGGCAGGACTGGTTCGACCACATGAGCCGCCCCGGTCAGGAGTTCGTCAACGCCTCGGAGGCCGCGCGCTGGCTAGAGGAGGGCCGGCAGGCGCGCGCGAGCGGCGACCGCCGGAAGCTCGAGCGCGCCGTCCGCTGGCTCTGGTCGCTCAGGCCCCTGGAAGAGCAGGAGGCCAGGCGCGAGCGCTCGGCCCGGCCCGGCCTTAAGCAGTGAGCGATTCTTTCAGAAGAGCTTGAGGCCGCGGCGGAGAGCGCGGGCGAGGCGTTCTAAAAATTCTTCGCGAGGGATGAGTTTGGCGCCGAGCGCCTCCATGTGGGGCGTCATCACCTGCACGTCGAGCCAGTCGAGCCCCTTCGACTGTAAATGCTCAATCAGGTGCAGCAGCGCCAGCTTCGACGCATTCGGCCGCAGGTGGAACATGCTCTCGCCGGCGAACGCGCCGCCCGCATCCACGCCGTAGATGCCGCCCGCCAGCTCTCCGCCCTCCCAAGCCTCGACGCTGTGCGCGCGCCCGAGCGCGTGCAGCTCGCAGTAGCCCCGTATCATCTCGGGCGTTATCCACGTCCCCGACTCGTGCGCGCGCGCCACGCTCGCGCAGTTGCGAATCACGCGCCCGAAGGCGGCGTCCACGGTGAAACGCAGGCGCGTGCGCCGCCTTTCGCGCGCGAGGCTGCGGGGGACGTGAAGCTCCGCGAAGTCGAGCACGGCGCGCTCAGGCGGGGAGAACCAGAGCAGCGGGTAGCCCTCGACCGGCCACGGGAAGATGCCGTTGGCGTAAGCCTCGACCAGAAAGTCCGGGCCGGGCTCGCCGCCCACGGCGACGACGCCTTCGGGCGTCGCGTCTCGCGGGTCGGGGAAGCGCACGATGAGGGGCATGCCCGCGATGATAGAACAAACCGGCGGCCCGCTCACGCCCGCGGCGGCCGGCCCCCGCGCCCGCTTTGCCTTTTGCGCCGCTGCTTTTAAGATTGCCGTATGCCGGAGCGCGAGCACAGCTTCGAGGAGGAGGTCGCCACAGAGACGCGGGAGAAGCTCAAGAAGCCCCCGCTCTACCGCGTCGTCCTGCACAACGACGACTTCACCACGATGGAGTTCGTCGTCGAAGTCCTGACCCGCGTCTTCAACAAGTCGGAGGCGGACGCCTTCCGCATCATGTGGGCCGTCCACACGCAGGGCGCGGGGGTGGCGGGCGTCTATACTTACGAGGTGGCCGAGATGAAGGTCGAGCGCGTGACGCAGATGGCCCGCGCGCAGGAGTTCCCGCTACTCTGCACCGTGGAGGAAGAACCCCAGGGCGACTGACGGCATCAAAACCCCTCGGCACGGGGCCGCTTCACCGAATGATCACTAAAGAGCTACAGGGGACTCTGAACTTCGCGGCGACGGAGGCGATAAAGCGGCGGCACGAGTACGTGACGCTCGAGCACCTGCTCTACGCGCTGCTGCACGACGCCACGGCCGGCAAAGTGCTTCGTGCCTGCGGGGCTAGGGTCGAGGCGCTGGCCTCCGAGCTTGAGACCTTCTTCGACGAGAAGATGGAGCGCGTGCCGCAGGCGAGCGAGCTGCTGCCCGAGTACACCGCCGCCTTCCAGCGCGTCGTCGAGTACGCGCTCCTACAGGCCGAGGGGTCGGGCCAGAGGGAGGTTGACGGCGGCAACGTCCTCGCCGCGCTCTACCAGCAGCCGAACTCCCACGCCGTCTATCTGCTCAAGAAGCAGGGCGTGACGCGCCTCGACATCCTCAACTACCTCGCGCACGGCATCACGAAGTCGGGCGCCGCGCCGGGCGGCTTCGCCACGGAAGGCGCCGAGGACGAAGAGCAGCCCGTCCGAGACCCGCTGGCCGCCTTCACCACGAACCTCGTCGAGAGCGCCGCCGAAGGCAGGATAGACCCGCTCATCGGCCGCGAGCCCGAGGTGGCGCGCACCATCCAGGTGCTCTGCCGCCGCCGCAAGAACAACCCCATCTACGTCGGCGACCCCGGCGTTGGCAAGACCGCGATTGCCGAGGGCCTCGCGCTCAAGATTCACCGCGGCGAAGTCCCCGAGGTTCTGAAGGGAGCCGAGGTCTATTCGCTCGACATGGGCGCCCTGCTCGCGGGGACGAAGTACCGCGGCGAGTTCGAGCAGCGCCTGAAGGCCGTCATCGCGGCCCTGAAGAAGAAGCCGAACGTCGTCCTCTTCATTGACGAGATACACACCATCGTCGGCGCCGGCGCCGTCTCGGGCGGCTCGATGGACGCCTCGAACATCATCAAGCCCGTGCTCGCCTCGGGCGAGATTCGATGCATAGGCTCGACGACCTACCCCGAGTACAAGGCGGCCTTCGAGCGCGACCGGGCGCTCGCACGCCGCTTCCAGAAGATAGAGGTGGGCGAGCCCTCGCTGGAAGAGACCGTCGAGATTTTGCGCGGCCTCAAGAGCTACTACGAGCAGCACCACGGCGTGAGCTACTCGGACGAGGCGCTCGGCGCCGCCGCAGAGCTTTCGGCCAAGCACATACACGAGCGCTTCCTCCCCGACAAGGCGATTGACGTGATTGACGAGGCCGGCGCGATGGTCAGGCTCATGCCGGCAGAAGAGCGCCCCGCGGAGGTCGGCACGCACGAGATCGAGGGCGTCGTCGCGCGCATGGCGAAGATACCGCCGCGCACGGTCGAGGGCTCCGAGCGCGACCGCCTGAAGAACCTGGAGGCGGAACTCAAGTCCGTCATCTTCGGTCAGGACGAGGCCGTCGCGCAGGTCGTGAGCGCGATAAAGCTCTCGCGCTCCGGCCTGGGCCACCCGGAGAAGCCCATCGGCTCTTTCCTCTTCTCCGGCCCGACGGGCGTGGGCAAGACGGAGCTTGCTAAGCAGCTAGCCCTCTCGCTCGGCGTCGAGTTCATACGCTTCGACATGTCGGAGTACGCCGAGCCGCACACGGTCTCGCGCCTGATAGGCGCGCCGCCCGGCTACGTCGGCTTCGACCAGGGGGGCCTGCTCACCGACGCCGTCAACAAGAGCCCCTACGCCGTGGTCGTCCTGGACGAGATAGAGAAGGCGCACCCGAACCTCTTCAACATACTGCTTCAGGTGATGGATCACGCCTCGCTCACGGACAACAACGGCAAGCGCGCCGACTTCCACAACGTCATACTGATAATGACGACGAACGCGGGCGCGCGCGAGATGTCCGGCACGCGCCTCGGCTTCCAGAATCAGGGCGCGGCCGTTTCGTCGGGCAAGGGGCGCGGCGCGATTGAGCGCGCCTTCAGCCCCGAGTTCCGCAACCGCCTCGACGCCTGGATAGCCTTCGAGCACCTGAGCCGCGAGACCATCGTGCGCGTCGTTGACAAGTTCGCCGGGGAGGTGAGGGCGCAACTGGCGGGCAAGAACGTGGGGCTCGAGTTGACCGACGCGGCGCGCGAATGGCTCGCCGAGCACGGCTACGACCGGCAGATGGGCGCCCGCCCCATGGGCCGCCTCATACAGGAGAAAATCCGCGCGCCCATCGCCGAGGAAATCCTCTTCGGCCGGCTGCGAGACGGCGGCGAGGTCGTCGTGGACGAGCGGGGCGGCGAGTTGGGCCTCGAGTTCGTCGGCAAAGACTAGCCCACGTCAGTTGCTGCGACGGGCGCCGGCCCTGTGAAGCTCGGCGAGCCAGTCGGGCTCGCGCGGCTCCATCTTGAGTTCCAGCCCCTTAGCCAGCCGCCAGCGGTGAATCCACGAAAGGCCCGTCTTCGACTGCGCCTCGGGCAGAGAGTAGGCGGGGTCTTTCAGCGCCTCTTCGAGCGTGATGAAGGAGTAGCCGCGCCGCTTCATCATGGTGGCGAGCGCGTCGAAGTAGTCGGCGTTGATCTCGTTGGCGTGGAGCAGCAGCGTCTGCCTGACCTCGCGTCCGAAGGTCTCGACCGACAGGCGCTCGAAGAAGTCGAAGACGCTCTCCATGAAGGGGACGTATGCGTCGCCCACGCGCTTCATCGTCGCGCGGTCGCCGCGCGCGATGGCCCTCGCGTAAACGTCCGCGAACACCCACTCCTGGTTGTCGATCGTGACCGGCGCGACCGTGTAGCCGCGCCCGCGAAGGAACCCCGAGAGGCCGCGGCGGTACTCCTCGGTCGGCCCCGTGCGCAACTGCGTGTGGCGGAAGTAGCGCAGCCTTCGGCCGCGCTCTCCGAGCAGCATGCGCGTCACTGTCTCGCCGCGCATCACGTCCTCCTTGTACTCTTCGAGCGTGTGGCGGTCTATGAGTATGTGGGAGAAGGTGTGGTTGCCCAGCTCGTGGCCGGCGTCGAGCCAGGCCGCGAGTAGGGCGGTGCGCGCGTCCATCTCGCCGCGCCGGTAGAGCCTCGACTCGTTGACGAAGCCGACGGCCGGGACGCCGTTGCGCTTGAGGCTCGCGAGCAGCCGCAGGTTCAAGTCGCGCGTGCGCGCGAGGTCGCCGTGCGTCGAGGGCAGGTCGTCGAACGTGACGGCGACCTGCCTCGCCGTCTGCGCCGAGGCCGCGCGGCCGAGCAGCGCCGCGGCGAACAGGAGGGCGAGCACGAGTCTCTTCATAAAGGCTTATCCCCTCGGGCGCGACCGCGTCAGAGGCCAAGCGCGTCCATGCGGGCCTTCTCGTACTCGCCGTCCTCGCCGGGGTAGCGCAGCTCGCCCTCGAACTTCCCCGACTCTTTCGCGAGCGCCCAGACGAGGCTTTCGCCCGCGGGCGCGATCTTCGGCTCGCGCTCGAAGACGGGGTCTTTGTAGGCGTCGTCGGCGTCAATTAGCTTCCAGCCTTCGCGCTCGAACATGCGCAGGAGGTCGCCGAGGAAGAGGCCGTTTAAGACGTTGTGGTGAATCAGGAGCGTGTGCTTTACGGGCCGGCCGAGCGCCCTGCGCGCGAGCCCGTCGTAGTAGCGCGCCCGCTCTGCGATGTGCGAGAGGTAAAAGTCCCTGTAGGGCGCCGTGTCGGCCTTCGGCTCTTTCTTCAGGCGCTCGCGCAGGCGCTGGTCAACGTACCAGTCCGACGCGTCAATGGTGACGTGGCCGTTGCGGTAGCCGCGCTCACGCAGGAAGGCGCGCATACGGTCGCGCTGCTCGGGCGTCGCGCCCTCCTTGAGGAACGGGAAGCGGAACCACTTGCGGTAGCCCGGCACCGCCTTCAAGACTTCTTCGGCCCGCAGCACGTCGCGCGAGAACTCGTCGAAGCTCTTGCCCGGATACCACGGGTGAGAGAAGGTGTGGTTGGCGACGACGTGGCCGCGCTCGCCCCACTCGCGCAGCAGCCTCATGTTCGGCTCCGCCTCGACGAACTTTGCGGCGACGAACATCGCGGCCTTAAGCCGGTGGCCCGCGAGCGCGTTGAGTATCCGGCGGTTGCGGTCGGGGGCCGAGAGGTAGGGCGTGTCGAAGACGTTGAAGTCGTCCATCGTGATGGCGACTTCCCTGCGATCCGACGGCAGCGCCGCCGCGGCCCGCCCGCCCAAACAGAGCGCCGCAGCGCCCAGGCCCGCCCCTCGCAAAAACGCCCTTCGGTTCATCGGCCCTCCCTCGCTTTTACTTTCGCGCCTCCCGCGTGAAATCGAATCTCACGCGGGAGGCGCGAAGCTTCGGCGCTACTGCTTCTTGGCGTCGGCTTTGGCCTTCTCCTTCTCGGCCCTTATCTTCTCGGCGCGCATCTTCTGGAACTCGACGAGGTACTGCTTCATCGAGCCGGGCAGGCTCACCTCCTCAGTGTCCCTGTACAACAGCCCCTTGGTCACGGCCCAGCGCGCCAGCCACGAGTCGCCGCGCTCGCCCGTGTAGTTGTCGGGCAGGCTGTAGGCCTCGTCCTTCGTGGCCTGCTCCATCGTGACGAAGGTGTAGCCGCGCCGCTTCATCATGGCGGCGAGGTCGTCGAAGGCGTCTGCGTTCAGGGCGCCGAAGGTGAGCATCAAGACCTGCGGGATGTCGCGGCCCACAACCTCGCGCGCGTAAGATTCGGAGAACTCGAACATGCGCTCCATGTAGGGGACGTACTCTGCGCGTATGCGCGCGGCCGCCTGCTCGTCCTCCCGCCGCAGGGCTTCGATGTAGGCGCGCGAGAAGAGCCAGTCCATGTTGTCAATCGTCACGGGGTGAATCTCGTAGCCGCGCCCTCGCAGGAACTCCTCGGCCGCGCGCTTCACGTCGAGCGTCGCGCCGGTGTTCAGGTACGGGTAGCTGAAGTAGCGCACGCGCTGGCCGCGCTCGGCGGCGAGCCGCGCGATGGTCTGCTCGCCCTTAATCACTTCCTCCTTGAACTCGGCGAGCCCGGCGTCGTAGAGGCTCGTGTGGTGCGCGGTCTCGTTGCCTAGCTCGTGGCCCTCGTCGAGCCACTCGCGCAGCATCTGCACGCGCGCCTCGGCCAGCGCCGGGTCGTCGGCCCCGATGCGCGCGTCGTTGACGAAGGCCACGGCCTTCGCGTTGTTCGCCTTCAGGCTGCGCAGAAGCTTGCGCGTCTTGTTCGTGAGCCGCTGTGCGCTGTAGATGCTGCCGGGGTAGTTGACGAAAGTTATAGCCACCTCGCGGCGCTGCGCGGGCGCGGAAGTCGGCGCGGCGGCAGGCGCCTCGGAGGCGTCCGCAGGGACGAGGGCGCGGGCGGCGACCGCGCCGGCGCACAGGGTTACGAGCAGGAGCGCGAGCGCCGTCAGGGGCGTGCGCGTCTTCGCGGCCGCTCTCGGCCGCACAAGTCTTTGTATGCGATGCATGAGTGAACCTCCGTCGGCTGCCAGGGCCAGCGCGGGCGTCGTGGCGCACGCCGCGCGCAGTTGTTCCAACTCGGCGAGCGCCCGCGCGTACAGGAGCACGTCGCCCGTCGCCTGAACGGCCGCGTCGTCGCACGCGTGCTCGCGCTCGACGCGCGCGCGACGCGAGACCCACCAGACGGCCGGGTGGTAGAAGAGCAGAGTCTCCGCGGCGGTCTGTAGCAGGTTGACGACGTAGTCGTGGCGGCGGACGTGCGCCAGTTCGTGAGCGAGCACGGCCTCCAACTGCGCGGGCGTCAGGCCCGTGAGCGCGCTGGCCGGGATGAGTATCACAGGCCGCAGGTGGCCGACCACGGTCGGCACCTCGACCAAGACGGACTGGCAGAGTCGCACCGTGCGCGACACGCGCAGCCTCCCCGAGACGCGCGCGAGAAGTTCCGTGACGTGCTCGGCCACCGGCCGCGCGCTCCGCCTGAGACGGAGCACGACGAGGAGGCCGCCCACCGCGCGCGACGCGAGCGCAAGCACGCCCGCGAGCCACGCGAAGACGAGCCACGGGACGAGGGCCGCGAAGCGCTCCTCGGCCCACTCCCGCAGCTCCTGCGGGGACGAAGAAGACGACTGCTCGACAGAGCCTGCGGCCGCCGAAGCGCCCGCGCCGACCGGCCCGCCCGAGAGAGAGCGCGCGGAACGGTAGGCTTCCGCGCGGCGCCGCTCGGCCGAGACGAGCTCGCGCGCGGGCGTCGCTTCCGCCGGGCGCCCCAGAAGGAGCCCAGCGGTCACGAACGGGCACGCCAGCATCACGGCGAGCGCCAGGCACGCGCCCGCGTAGCGGACGTTCGCGCCGGCGCCTGCCGCGGCCTGTGAGAAGGCGGCGTAGAGCGCGGCCACCAGGGCGCCCTGCCATACGAAGTGCAGTAGCGCCCACGCTACGGCGGCGAGCGCCGCCTGCGTTGTAAAGGCGTCTGTCCAGTTCACCGCCCACCCCTTTCCAGCTCATCGAGCATCCGTCTTATCTCATCCAGCTCTGCGGAGGAGGCCCGCTCGGAAGAGAGGGCCTGAAGGACGAGCTTCTTGGCCGACCCGTCGAAGGCCCTCTGCAAGAGGTCTCCGATGAGCTGCCGCTGAGTCTCCTCCTCGGCGAGCGCCGCCTCGTAGAGGTGCGCCCGCGCCGTCTCGTCTCTCCTCACGAGCCCCTTCTCCGCCATGATCTGCATGAACTTGAGGACGGTCGTGTAACCCGTCTGTTTCGTCTCGCTTAGCACGTCGAAGACTTCCCGCACGGTGCTCGGCCCGCGACGCCAGAGCACCTTCAGGATTTCCAACTCCGCGTCCGTCGGCCGCGGGAGCGTAGGTTCAGGCATTGCAATACCTCGTTTCGGCTTCGAGCCGGGGGGCAGACTACTACGAAGGAGTTCGTAGTGTCAACGAAAATTTTCGTAGTTCTTAACAGCGCCACTTTTATCAAGAAAAAGCGGGCTTTTCGGGCTGGGCTTTACCGGGACGGCTGGCGAGCCAACGTCTTCTCGATAAGGCTTTTGAGCCGCGCGTTGGGCTCGCGGGCGGCGTGCTCTAAGACGAGGCGGCTGCCTTCCGGCCCGCCTTCCATGACGAGGGCGGAGACGGCGTCGAAGCGCAGGAGCTGAGTGTCGTCGCCCAGCATGCGCCGCAGGTGGTCGAAGCTCGCGGCCTTCCAGCGGTGGACGGCTAGGTAGGCCGCGAGACCCCGCCGGCGCAGGTCTTTGTCTTCTAGGAGCGCGCGCAGGGTCGCGTCGAAGGAGGCGCCCGCCTTCCCCTTGAGAAGCTCCATCGCCTGCCAGCGCACGCCCCCGTCGTCGTGCGCCATGTCGGCGACGAGAGTCTCCGTGTAGGCCGGGCTCCACCGCTTCGACATCTCATCGAGCGCGAGCCCGGCGACGAAGGGGTCTGCGTCGGTCGCCAGCTTAGTGAGCGGCACGCCGCGCTTGAGCTGGTCGCGGAAGGCGGCTGCGGCCAGCCGCTCGTGGATTTTGGGGATGCGGGATTCGACGAACTCGGTCTCGTATGCGTGCGGGTCGAGCAGGTATGCGTTCAGGTAGTATTCGAGCGCGCGGCGGTCGTCGGGCGCAACCCTGAAGAAGAACCTGCCGGCCCACGCCTGCACCTGCGGCGCATCGGGCGCGAGCTCCGCCGCGCGGACGTAGAGCGCCTCGGCCTCCTTCAGCTTTCCCTCCTGAGCGAGGAAGCCCGCCAGGGCGAACGGGAAGCTAGCGTCGCGCGGGAATTTCTTCATCGCCTCCGTGAGTATAGGCTTGGCCTTCGCCGCGTCCTCGGAGAACTCGGCGGCGCGGACGCGGTAGGCCTCGGCCGTCTCGGGGTGCGAGCGCGCCCAGTCGCGGAGGATT
>DASPKR010000417.1:0-23147 GCA_035627975.1 Pyrinomonadaceae bacterium
CGGCTGCTCATGCCTACGAGCGCGGTGGTGACGCCGGGCGTCGAGCGCACGAACTGTATGGCGGTCTGCGCGTCGGTCGGGAGCGAGCCTAAGGGGCGGCGTATGTGCTCGGGCAAATCTTGCGCGACCTTGCCCTGGAGGATCGAGGCGCTGGCGACGACCGTGACGCCCAGCGCCTTCGCGGCTTCGAGCACCGAGACGCTCGCACCGCGGAAGGGCTGGTTGTCGGCGACGAGCGCCTCGGGCATGCCGAGGTTGAAGGGGAGTTGCACGAAGCGGAAGCCGTGAGAGTCTGCGCCGCCCGCGGCCTCGCGGGCGAGCTCGACCATGCGCTCAAGCGGGTGGTGGCCGCGCGAGCCCGCCTGCGCGCGGAAGCCGTTCCACGTCGCAACGCCGTAGTGCTTTACGCGCCCGGCCGCGCGCTCGCGCTCGAGCTGCTCGAAGGCCGAGCGAAGGCGGCGGTCGAACTCTTCGCGCCCGAGGGCCTGAAGCTGCGTCTCCGGGTTGTGCACGTAGTAAACGTCAATCGTCTCCAGACGCATGTTCCGGAGCGACTGCGCGACCTGGTGCTCGAGGTAGCGGGGCGTCATGCAGTGGCTGCCCGCGACGATGTCCTCGAAGGAGGCCACGCCCGCGCGCACGAAGGTCTCCTCGATGTAGGCGCGCACCCCCGACTGCCCGGCGGGCGGCGCGCCGTCGAAGGGCAGGTAGCCGCCCTTCGTGCAGACGACGATCTCTTCGCGCGCGAAGCCGCCGCGGGAAGTCAGCTCTTCGAGCGCGGCGCCGACGGAGCGCTCGCTGCGCTGGAAGCGGTAGTTGGCGGCCGTGTCAATGACGTTAGCGCCGAGCTCGACGGCGCGCGTGATCGCTTCCCGGTAGCCGCGGTCTGTCTGCTCGTCCCAGTTGCCGAGGTACGTGCCGATGCCTACGGACGAGAGCCAGAGGCCCTGCTCGAAGCGGAAGTGGCCCGCGCCGGCCGCTTCGGGGAAGCGGCCGCGGTAGCGCTCAGTCCCCTCGGTCGTGGCGAAGCCCTTCAGAGCCATCACGAAATACCCCCGCGCTTTGTTCTGGGAATTGCCGCGCGCAAGTTTAGCACGGGCGCGCCCCGCAGGGTGCCGCGCGGGCGCGCGTTGTGGTAGGGTTTAGGCGCTTTGACCCGCGAGCACGCACAAGACCGCGAGAGGGCCGTGTCGCTCGACCTGCCGGAGGGGGAGCTGCGCGAGCTTTCGGAAACGTTCCGCCGCGCGGCGCTCGAACTGATGAGCGAGCCGGAGGCGCTGCCCGTCTTCCCCGAAACTTCGGCCGAGGCCACGGCGCGCCTCTTCCGCCTGCCGCTGCCCGCGGAGGGCGTCGGGCTCTCGGCGCTCTCCGAAGACTTCCGCCGCGTCGTGAGTAACGTCCGGCAGAACAACCACCCGCGCATGTTCGGCTACGTGGCTTCGCCGGCCGCGCCCGCGGCCGTCTTCGGCGATTGGGTCGCGTCGGCGCTCAATTCGAACGTGACCTCGTGGCGGTCGGCGCCGGCCGCGGCCGAAGTCGAGCGCACCGTCGTCGGCTGGCTCGCGGAGATGATCGGCTACGGCGGCGGCGGGGGCCGCGACTGCGGCGGGCTACTGACGAGCGGCGGCTCGATGGCGAACATGATCGCGCTCTTCGTCGCGCACCGATGGCAACTGCGCGCGGCTGGCGTCGGCAGCGCAGGCGCGCACGACGTCTCGCGTGAAGGGCTCTGGGGCGCGGGCGCGCCGATGACGATTTACGCCTCCGATCAGGTTCACCTCTCGATACCGAAGGCGGCGGACGTGCTGGGGTTCGGCCGCGCCCACGTGCGCGTCGTGCCTTCGGGCGACGATTTCAGGATGGACGTGCGCGCCCTCGCCGAGCGCGTCGAGGCTGACAAGGCCGCCGGCCTGCGCCCCTTCTGCGTCGTGGCGAGCGCAGGCACCGTGGCGACCGGCGCCGTTGACCCGCTCGCCGAAGTGGCGCGAGTGGCTCGGGAGCGCTCGCTGTGGTTCCACGTTGACGGCGCATACGGGGCGCTGGCGCGCTCCGACGCATCGAAGAGCGCGCTCTTCGAGGGGCTCGAAGAGGCCGACTCCGTCTCGCTCGACCCGCACAAGTGGCTCTACGCGCCGCTCGACTGCGGCTGCCTGCTCATGCGCGACCCCGCGCGCGCGCGCGCCGCGTTCGAGGGGACGGAAGAGGGCTACATAAGAGTTTTCGAGCGCGAGGCGGACGAGGCTTTCGCCTTCTGGGACTACGGCGTCGAGCTTTCGCGCCCGTTCCGCGCGCTCAAGGTCTGGGCGCTTCTGCGCTACTACGGGGCGCGCCGCGTCGCGGCCTGCATAGCCGAGGACAACCGGCTGGCCGCGCACATGGGGGAACTGGTGCGGGAGGCCGAAGACTTCGAGCTGATGGCGCCCGTGACGCTGGGCATCTGCTGCTTCCGCTACGTGCCTGCGGAGTGGGGAAGAGAGCCGGGCGAAAACTCCGATGCCCGGCTCGACGAGTTGAACGCGCGCGTGATGCACCGCGTGCAGCGCGGCGGCGAGGCTTACGTCTCGAACGCCGTCCTGCGCGGCCGCTTCGCGCTCCGCGCGTCCGTAACAAATTTCCGAACGACGCGGCGCGACCTGCGGCTCACGCTCGACGTGATACGCCGCGCCGCGCGCGAATGTCTAAACGAGGGGGCTTGAGTAAAGATTTCATGTCGGCGATACAAAGGGTTACGAAGGGCGAGTACGAGCGGGAGTTGCAGACGGCCATAGAGCTGGCGCGCCGTTCGGGCGCGGCGGCGCTCTCCTTCTACGGCGGCCCCATAAGGGTCGAGCACAAGGACGAGCTTAACGAGCCGGTTACGCAGGCCGACCGCGCCGTCAACGAGCTGATAGTGCGGGGCCTGCACGATGCCTTCCCCGAAGACGGCATACTGGCCGAGGAGTCCGTGGACACGGAGCGGCGCCTCTCGCGCGAGCGCGCCTGGATGGTTGACCCGCTCGACGGCACGAAGGGCTTCATCGCCGGCACGGGCGACTTCGCCGTGCAGATCGGCCTCGCCGTCGGCGGCGAGAGCGTGCTCGGCGTCGTATATGCGCCCGCGACCGACGTGCTCTACTGGGCCGCGCGCGGCCACGGCGCGTGGGTCGAGCGCCCGACCTCGGAGGCCGGAGAGAGCGTCATGTGCGAGCGCCTGGGCGTCACCGACGAGAAGGACTTGACGCGCATGCGCCTCGTCGAGAGCCGCTCGCACCGCAGCCCGCGCATGGACAGGGTCGTCGAGGAGCTCGGCGTGCGCGCCGAAGTAAAGCGCCACTCCGTGGGCATCAAGGTCGGGCTCCTCGTCGAGCGGCAGGCCGACCTCTACATACACCTCTCGGGCAAGACGAAGCAGTGGGACACCTGCGCGCCCGAGGCCATCATGCGCGAGGCGGGCGGGAAATTCACAGACCTCTGGGGCGAGCCCATGCGCTACAACACGCCCGACGTGTACAACCACAACGGCTTAGTCGCCTCGAACGGCGCGGCGCACGACGAAGTCGTCACGCACCTCCGCCGCCTGCTCGCCGAGTTCGGCCGCGAGCGCGTCGAGTAGCTTTGCAGTCATCAGGTAATTCAAATTCGCGCTAAAGGGGGATGGAGATGATACGGAAAGGTTCTGCCGTCTGGCAGGGAGGCATAAGGGACGGGCGCGGGACGGTCTCGACGGAGAGCGGCGTGCTCTCCGACGCGCAGTATTCTTTCTCGACGCGCTTCGAGGACAGCGCCGGGACGAACCCCGAGGAGCTCATCGGGGCGGCCCACGCCGGCTGCTTCTCGATGGCGCTCTCGAAGCAGCTCGAAGACGCCGGCATGAAGGCCGAATCCATAAGGACGACCGCGACCGTAAGGCTTGAGAAGACCGACGCCGGCTTCGCCATCACTAAAATCCACCTGGACGTTACGGCGCGCGTCCCCGGCGGCGACGATGCCAAGTTCCAGACCGCGGCCGGCAAAGCAAAGGCGGGCTGCCCCGTCTCGCGCCTCTTCAACGCCGAGATAACGATGAGCGCGAAGCTCGAGGCTTAAGAGATAAGGAAGGGAGGGCGGCCGATGGCCGGAGACGAACTGGAAGCAGCGGGGGCGCAGACGAAGGCCGTCCACGCGGCGCGCGGCGAGAACCGCACGCGCGCCGTCGCCCCTCCCATCTGGCAGACGAGCGCCTTCTCGGCCGACTCGTCCGAAGAGTTCGCCGAAGTGGCGAAGTCCGTGCGCCCCGCCGAGTTCTACACGCGCTACGGCAACCCGACGCACAAGCAGGTCGAGGCGACCGTCGCCGCGCTCGAAGGCGGCGAGGCCGTGCTCCTGACCTCTTCGGGGATGGGCGCGGTCTTCGCGGCCGTCATGTCATCGGTCTCGGCCGGCGACCACGTCGTCTCGCAGCGTAGCCTCTACGCGGGCACGGAGACGCTGATGAAGGAGCTTCAGCGCTTCGGGGTCTCCGTCACATACGTTGACCAGACGAGGGCGGAGGATTTCGCCGCCGCCCTGCGCCCCGAGACGAAGCTCGTCTATGCCGAGACGCCCACGAACCCCCTGATGGCGCTCACTGACCTGCGCGCCGTCGCGCACGCCGCGCGCGAACGCGGTATAACGACCATCGTTGACAACACCTTCGCCACGCCCGTCAACCAGCGCCCGCTCGACCTCGGGATTGACGTTTCCGTCCACAGCGCGACGAAGTACCTCGGCGGCCACCACGACCTGAGCGCCGGGTGCGTAGTCTCCTCGCGCGAGTTCGTCGAGCGCGCTTGGCGCTTCTCGCTCGTCGCCGGGGCGACCTTGAGCCCCTTCGACGGCTGGCTCCTCCTGCGCGGCCTTCGCACACTCGGCCTCCGCGTCGAGCGCCACAACTCTAACGCGCTCGCGCTCGCGCGCTTCCTCGAACATCACCCGAAGGTCGAGCGCGTCTATTACCCCGGCCTGGAGTCGCACCCGCAGCACGAGCTCGCGCGCTCGCAGATGAGCGGGTTTACCGGGATGCTGAGCTTCGAGCTTGCGGGCGGGTTCGGCGGCGCCGAGCGCTTCATCTCGTCGCTCAGGCTCGCCACATACGCCCCGAGCCTCGGCGGCTACGAGACGCTCGTCGTCCACCCCGCGGCCATGTGGGGCCTGCAACTCTCGCCCGAGCAGAAGACTGAGATGGGCGTGGGCGCCGGACTGGTGCGCGTCTCGGTCGGGCTCGAGGACGAGCGTGACTTGCTGGAGGACTTCTCGCGCGCCCTCGACGCGTGACGCCCGGCGCAATGAGCTTCACGACGACCGTCATGCTCGCCGCGGCCGTGCTCTTCGCCGCGACCTTCGTGCGCTCGGCCGTGGGCTTCGGCGACGCGCTCGTGGCGATGCCGCCGCTCGCGCTCCTGCTCGGCGTTAAGACGGCGACGCCGCTCGTGGCGTTCGCGGCCTCCACGATTGCGGTCGTGATTCTCTCCCGACAGTGGCGCAGCGTTGACGTGCGCTCGACGTGGCGGCTCGTAGTCTCTTCGCTCGCCGGCATCCCCTTCGGGCTTCTGCTTTTGAAGCTCGCGCCCGAGGCGCACGTAAAGTTGTTGCTCGGCGCGCTGCTCGCAGCCTACGGCCTCTACGGGCTCGTGTCGCCGCGGCTCCCCGAGCTGCGCGGCGAGCGCTGGGCCTACGCCTTCGGCTTCGCGGCCGGCGTGCTCGGCGGCGCGTACAACACGAACGGCCCGCCCGTCGTAATCTACGGCGCGCTACGGCGCTGGCCGCCCGAGCACTTCCGCGCGACGCTCCAGGGCTGCTTCCTCGTCACGGGCCTGATGATCGTCGTCGGCCACGGGGCTGCCGGGCTCTGGACGCCGCTCGTCGTGTGGCTCTACCTCGCCTCGCTGCCGGGCATCCTCCTCGCCGTCTGGCTCGGCGCGCTGACCAACCGCAGAATCCCGCGCGCGGCGTTCGGCCGCGTCGTATATGCTTTCGTGGCCGTGATGGGCGCGCTATTTCTGATTCAGTTCTGAAGGGTGAAAGAGGATGAGGAAGCTTCACTACCACCGCGTTGACGTGTTCACCGACCGCGCTTTCGGCGGGAACCCTCTGGCCGTCTTCACGAACGGGCGGGGCGTCTCGGCCGAGACGATGCAGGCCATTGCGAAGGAGTTCAACCTGTCGGAGACGACCTTCGTCCTCCCGCCTGACGACCCGGCGCACGACTGGCGCGTGCGGATATTCACGCCGGGCAGCGAACTGCCGATGGCGGGCCACCCTACGGTCGGCACCTCCTTCATCCTAGCCCGCGAGCACCTGGTCGAGACGAAGCAGGACGGCGAGGTTCTCATCACGCTCGAAGAGGGCGTCGGGCCGGTCCCCGTGCGGCTAGAGTTCGAGGCGGGCCTTCCGGCCTACGCCGAGATGAGCCAGCCGCTCCCCACTTTCGGCCCGCGCTTCAAAGACCCGAAGGCCATAGCCGACATGCTCTCGCTTGAAGTAGCGGACGTGACGAACACGGGGCTGCCCTACGAGGTAGTCTCCTGCGGCGTCCCCTTCCTCTTCGTCTGCGTGCAGGGCCTCGAACAGATGCGGCGCATACGCTTCCGCACGGACGTGTTCGAGCGCGTCGCGGCCGAGGTGGGCGTCCCCGGCCTCTTCGTCTTCGCACGCGAGGTCGAGTCCTTCGAGGCGCAAATCCACAGCCGCATGTTCGCCCCCGGCGCAGGCATCCTCGAAGACCCAGCCACGGGCGGTGCCAGCGGCCCGCTCGGATGCTTCCTCTTCCGCCACGGCGCCGTCTCCCGCCGTGCGCCCGTTAACTTCGTGAGCGAGCAGGGGATAGAGATGGGCCGGCCGAGCTACATACGGATAAAAATCGAGCACGAGGGCGACGAGATAACCGGCGTCAAGGTCGGAGGCAAGTGTCATTACATGGGCGAGGGCTTCATCGAAGTCTGAAAACGTTCAACAGTCGGCCCGTCAACAAGTTAGACGGATTACGCCTCGGCATGAATTTAAGACTCACGCCAAGGCGCAAAAGTTTTGTGACAGAGTTCGAGGAGGGCTAACCTTAGCAGGTGAGCGGTTTAGCCCCTTCCCGGCCTTCCCCCGGCCAGTCCCGCCTCAAGAATTCCTCAAGGGGCTTATCTAATTATAGGGGCGACAGTTAGGGGGCGCACGGGCTTCTGCCGGCCCGTCCCCGTTTCAATAGAAAGATGACAGCCCTGAAGCCCAACTTTATCAGCGCCTCACGCGGAAGGAACAGAATGACTCACACGGCGCAAATCATCCCCGAAAAGGTTACGCCGCCCTTCGAGCCGCCGCCCGTCACGCGCGAGCGCCTGCTCAGGACGCTGGGCGAGAGCCTTGATACCTGCAATTCCACGATAATTCACGGCCGGGCCGGGACGGGAAAGACCATGCTCGCGGCCGACTTCGCGCGCCAGTGCTCGCGCGCCGTGGCTTGGTACAAACTCGACGCGCCGGACTGTGAGCTGTCGGTTTTCTTCCAGTACCTCTGCGCCAGCATCGCCGAGCAGAGGCCGGGCTTCGGGCAGAGGGTTCTGGAGCGCGTCGGCGAGCAGCCGGTCGCGGCGGGCGACGTGCCGCTGCTCGTCGAATGCTTCGTCTATGAACTGTTGGAGTCGAACGAGCCGCTGCTGGTCGTCATAGACGATCTGCACCTCGTCTATGACGCCGAGTGGATGGTGCCTTTCTTCCGGCGCCTGCTGCCGCTCCTGCCGCGCGAGGTTCACTTCTGCCTCATCGGCAGGAGCCTGCCGCCGACGCCGCTCTGGCGCATGCGCTCGAAGCAGACGCTCTGCGTCGTTGACGAATCGGCGCTGGCCTTCACGCTCGCCGAGGCGAGGACGCTCTTCACGCGCTACGGGCTGCCGGCAGAGCGCGCCGACGCGGCGCTGTTGCAGACGCGCGGGCGCGCCGCGACACTAGACGCGCACGCCGCGGCCGCGGCCGACGCCGCCGGGCGGCCCCTTACGCCGCGCTCGCGTGCGGGCCACACGGAGCGCCCGCTCAGGCTCGTCAAGGGTTTTAGGAAGTCTTCGATGGGGACGGCCTGAACGCACAGGCCGCCCCCTGTATTTCCTCGCTTACGGCCAGCGCCGACGGACAAGAAGTACGGGCGGCGCGGCCCGTGAAACGGGCGGGCCGCGGCCTGCCGCTTCACGGGCCGCGTTCCGTCGAACCTCTTTTTTGATATATACTGCCTCGCCGCCCGACGCGCCCGTGCCGCAGCACCCTTTAGTGTCGAGAGCCCACGCAACGAGTTACCCGCTACCGCGAGGCTCGACGATGACAAACATGCCCCAGCGCCAAGAAGGGACGCAGCCCGACGGCCCGACGACGCCCGTAGTCTTCAAGGGCGACGCGGGCGCTTCGCCGCTGCCCACCTTCTTCCTGCGCACGAAGCTACTGCCGCCGCGGCCCGCGCCGTCGCTCCTACAGCGGCCGCGCCTGACCGAGCGCATGGAGCAGAACCTCGCGCACGCCGTCACGCTCGTCACGGCGCCGGCCGGGTCGGGGAAGACCACGCTCGTCGCAGACTTCGTGCGCAACCGGCCCTTCGTCTGGTATCAGCTCGACCACACGGACTCAGACCCGCTCGTCTTCCTCGGCTACGTCGCGCACGGCATACAGCAGATAGTCCCCGGCTTCGGCGGCGCCACGATGTCTTACCTGCAGGAGTCGGCCAAGGAGCTCGCGCAGCAGCCGCAGCGCGCCGTTGACGTGCTCTTAAACGAAGTGCTCGACCGCGTCGAGCAGCAGTTCATACTCGTCCTCGACGACTACCACCACCTCGGCACGGACACGCCCGTGCACCGCGTCGTTGACCGGCTGCTCGCCTACCTGCCCGACCTGATGCACGTCGTCATCATCTCGCGCGACATGCCGCCGCTGGCGCTGGCGCGCATGCGGACGCAGGCAAGCCTGGCCGTCATAGACCGCCAGGAGCTTCTTTTCACGGACGAGGAGACGCGCGAGCTGTTCCGCGAGGTCTTCGATCTGGAGCTCACGCCCGAGCAGCTCGCCGAGTACCGCGAGCGCACGCACGGCTGGATAACCGCGCTCCAGCTCGTCCGCCAGGTCGCGCAGCGGCAGGCGCTCGCCTCGGGCGGGGCGGCGGCTGCGCCCGATCTCGTAGAAGTCCTCCGACAATCCGAGCGCGACATCTTCGACTACTTCGCCGAAGAGGTCTTCGCTGACGAGCCCGAAGAGGTTCGCGCCTTCCTGCTGCGGCTCTCGCTCCTTGAGAGAATCGAGCCCGATACCTGCGGCCGGCTCTACCCGGAGGCGCACAGCGCGGGGCTCTTACAGTCGCTCGCGCGCCGCAACGTCTTCCTGTCGCTCGCCTCGGACGGGCGCGGCGAAGAGTACCGTCTCCACCCGCTCTTCCGAAGCTTCCTGCAACGCCGCTTCCGCGCCGAGGCCGGCCGCTCGGCCGTCGCCGCCGAGCACTCGCGCATAGCGGACTTCTTCCTCGAAAGCGAGAAGTGGGAACAGGCCATGCAGCACCTGCTGGCCGCCGAAGACTTCGACCGCGCCGCCGAGACCATCGCCGCGCGCGGCGGCGAGTGGGTCTCCGCTGGCGCGCTGGCGTCGCTCGCGGCCTTCGCCGACGTGCTCCCGAAGGCCGCGCTCGAAGCGCACCCCCGCGCTCTCGCGCACCGCGCAGAGGTCGCGCGCCTCCGCGACGAAGAGTCCGCACAGCCGCTCTTTAACCGCGCCGCCGCGCTGCTCCACGAGCAGGGCGACCGCGAGGGCGAGGCCGAGGCGCTGCACTCGCTCGCAACAATCGCGCGCCGCCGCGGCGAGTGCGAGACGGCCTTCGCCTACCTGGACCGCGCGACGGAGTTGACCGACGAGCGCTCCGTAGTCCGCACCAAGTGCGGCAACACGCGGGGCCTGTGCCTAGTCGCGTTGGGTCAGTGGACTGAGGCCGAGCGCGAGTTCCGCGCCGCCCTACAGTCGGCCGAGGAGCAGGGCGACCACTACTACGCGCGCCTGATCTCGCACAATCTGGGCCTTCCGACCGGCATACGCGGCGACTTCGGGCAGGGCCTGCGCTGGCTGCGCAGGATGCTACGCGAGGAGGGCGACGCCTCGACGCCGATGCCGCAGGAGGCCGTCGCGCATTTGAACATCGCCCGCCTCTACTGGCACATGGGCGACTTCGACCCGTGCGAGCGCCACCTCGACCGCGCCCTGGAAACCTGCCAGCTCTTTAACCTGACGGGCCTCCGGGGCGAAATTTTTGAGTACTACGGGAACCTCCACCGCGAGCGCGGCGACCTCGCGCGCGCCGTCGAGTTCTACGACCGCGCCGAGCGCGCCTACGACGAGGCCGGCATCGAGATAACCCGCACGGAGCTTCTGGAAGAGCGCGGCCTGCTGGCGCTCGAGATGGGCGACCTGACGGGCGCGCGCGCCCTGCTCGACCGCCTCATCGAAGCCCGCGCGCGCGACGAGATGCTCCGCCAGCGCACTATTCTCGCCCGCGCCCGCGTGCTCATCGCGCAGGGGAAGACCGACGAGGCGCGGGCCGATTTGCAGTTCGCGCTCGGCTACTTCCGTTCGATGGGGCTTTACTACAACGAGGCGCAGGCGGCGTTGCTCCTCGCCGTCTGCGAGCACGCCGCGGGCCAGGACGTGGCCGTCCTCGGGCACCTCCGCCGCGCCCTGGACTTAGCCGCGCGCTACGACTACGAGTACTGGCTCCAGCGCTCCGTCGCGCGCTACCCGCAGGTCTTCTCCGCGCCCGAGGCGCTTGAGCTTCTGCCGGCGGACCTCCGCGAACATCTACAGGCGGCGCCGCCGCCGCCCGCCGCTCCCGCGGCCGGGGCGGTCGCGCGCCCGGCGCTCGTCGCGCAGGCCCCGCCGGCCGATTTGACGGTCAACATGCTCGGCCCCGTCGAGATTTACAGAGACCCCGCGCGCGCCTTCGCCGCCGACGCCTGGGTGACCCGGAGGGCGCGAGATATTCTCTGTTTCATCGCATCCAGAAGGCACCGCCGCGCATCTAAAGATACGATAATAGATACCTTCTGGGGCGAGTCGGATTTCGGCTCGGTCGAGAAGAATTTCCACCCGACAATCTCGCACATACGCAAGGCGCTGAACAGCAACCAGCCCTTGAAACAGAATTTCCTGCTCTACCGGGACGGCGACTACCAGCTCAACCCGGAGTTCTCCTACCGGATTGACTCGGAGGAGTTTGACCGCCTGGTGGCGGAGGGCGACGCGGCACGGCGCGCCCGCGAGCAGGAGGCTTACGTCAAGGCTTACGAGGAGGCAGTCTCCCTGTACCGCGGCGAGTTCATGTCCGGCAGCTACGACGAGTGGGCCGAGGAGCAGCGCACCTACTACCACGAGCAGTACCTGCGCATTCTCGAGATACTCGCCGACGCCGCCCAGAAGGCCGAAGACTGGGCGCGCTCGCTGCAGCTCGCTCAGCGCATCCTGCGCGAAGACCCCTTCCGCGAGGACGTGCACTGCCGGCTGATGCGCGCGCACGCCGCCCAGGGGAACCGCGTGGCCGTCAAGGATCAGTACGAGACGCTTCGAAAGCTTTTGAAGAAGGAACTCGGCGTCGAGCCGGCGGCCGAGACGCAGCGCACACTCAGGCAGCTCATGGGGCCGGGCGGCTAGGGCGGCCGCAACCCCGCGATAAGCAATTTAGAATGATTCCGTAACAAAAGCTTATAAAAGGCCCATGTATAATTTTAAGCTTAGGCTCAGACGCCAGAACCTCGCAGCGACCCGCTCCCGGCTCGGGCCGACTCGCCCGCCGGCAGCCCCTAAAAAAAGTAACGAAGCCTCAATGAGCACGAGCAAACACGCCGCGGCCAGACTGCGACGGGCGACTGCCCTGGCGCTCGCCGTCCTACTCACGGCGCTCCCCGTGAGCGCCGGTGTGAGCTTCCAGGTGACGCAGGGGCTCACGCTCACGGGCGCCGACGGCATCTTCTTCGAGAACCCGAACGGGCTGACCCTGACGGGCGCCGACGGCTACCTCGCCTTCGACGCCAACGGCATCACGCGCGTGGGCTCCGACGGCCTGACCCTGACGGGCGCCGACTGGAAGTTTACCGCGAGGGCGGACGGCGTGAGCTACACGGGCTCGAACAGCTACGTCGCCACGCGCGCCGACGGCCTGACCTTGACGGGCGCCGACGGCTTGACTCTCACCGGCGCCGACGGCCTGACGCTCACCGGCGCCGACGGGACGATGCATCAGGTCAACTCCGTCGTCTTCCGCGAGCCGGCGGGCCTGACCTTGACGGGCGCCGACGGTCTGACGCTTACGGGCGCCGACGGCGTGGAGCCGAACGGGAGCGACGGGCTGACGCTCACGGGCGCGGACGGTCTGACGCTTACGGGCGCGGACAGCGTGACGGTCAACACGGCCGGGCAGGCGGTCGTGACGACGACGGACGGGCAGGTGCTCTCGGTCTCGCCGAACGGGCTGACCTTGACGGGCGCCGACATGCTGCGTGTCGTGGGCGCCGAGAACGTAGCCATTTATGGCGTGCAGGGTTTCTCGCTCGCGGGCGCAGACGGGCTGCCGCTGGCCGGGCCCGAGAACGCGCCCAACTCCGGGCTCATGAGCCTCGACCCCGAGCTCGCGCTGATGCTCGACCGCATGTCGGACGACAGCAACGTCAACGCCGTCATCGTCTATCACCGCCCCGTCACGGAGACCGACATACTGACCTTGCAGGCCATCGGCGTGCTCGGCGGCACGCGCTACCAGTCGCTCCCGATGGTGGCCGTCACGACTACGAAGAGGAAGCTCGACATCATCGCCGACCTCGCCGCCGTCAGAACCATCTACGGCGCCCGCACATTGGAGTGGAGCGCGGCCGACAACAGCCGCGAGCAGACGGGCCTGCTGCGCGCGCGCTCGGACTCCGAGCTTCTTAGCCTCGGCGGCGGGCTCGCCCCCGAGGGCGACGGGGTGACGGTTGCCGTGCTCGACACGGGCGTTGACGCGACGCACGAAGACATCGCCGGCCGCGTCGTCAGCAACGTGAAGCTCGCAGACTTTCAGGGCAGCCAGATAGGATTCTCGCCGCCGCTCAACGTCGAGGGCTTCTCGACGACGGATCAGGCCAGCGGCCACGGCACATTCGTCGGGGGCATCATCGCGGGCGCCGGCACGAAGTCGGGCGGCAAGTTCCGCGGCTACGCGCCGAAGGCGCGTCTCGTGGGCCTGAGCGCCGGCGACGCCTCGCTCTTCAACGTTCTCGCCGGCTTCGACTACCTTCTCTCGAACCCGTCGCTCGGGGTTCGCGTCGTCAACTGTAGCTTCTCCGCAAACACCGTCTATGACGAGAACGACCCCGTCAATGTCGCGACGCGCATGCTGGTCGAGCGCGGCGTCAACGTCGTCTTCTCGGCGGGCAACACGGGGCCGGGCCTGCGGACGCTCAACCCCTACGCGGCGGCGCCGTGGGTCATCTCGGTCGGCGCGACCGACGGTGCGACGGGCCGCCTCGCTAACTTCTCCTCGCGCGGCGAGTTCGCGAGCCGCACGGCGCGGCCGACTCTGGTGGCGCCGGGCGTGAGCGTCGTCTCGCTGCGCGCCTCCGGGACGAACGTGACGGGGACGACGGGGCTGCCGGCAGACCTGACGCAGCTCACGCCGTCAGAGCTTCAGCACTACACGAGCGCTTCGGGGACGAGCTTCAGCGCGCCGGCCGTGGCAGGCACCATCGCCCTCATGCTCGGCGTGAACCCCTCGCTCACGCCCGCGGGCGTGCGCGACATCCTACAGCGCACGGCGACGCCGACGCCGGCCTACTACCGTCACGAGGCGGGCGCCGGCGCCTTGAACTCGCACGCCGCCGTGCTCGACGCGGCCTTCCCCGACCGCCACATCGGCTACTTCCGCGCCACGCTCGACCGCGGGCAGGTGCGCTTCATACGCGAAGCGTCGCAGATCTTCGAGAAGACGCTCGCGCCCGGCACCTCCGCGCAGTCGTCGTTCGCGGTGCCGAAGAATGCCGTCTATGTCTCCTCGCAGGTCGCGTGGGGGCCGGTTGTCAGCCCTAACGACCTGGGGATGTCGCTCGCCGACGCGTCGGGCGCCGTCAGGGCCGAGTCGAACTACCTGAACCTGCCGGGCCTTACGGGCAAGCGCGAGCGCGTCTTCGTCCCGGCGCCGGAGGCCGGCGAGTGGCGCGTGCGCGTCTACCACACGCTGGGCGCGGGCTTTACCTCGCAGGGCTTCCGCGGCGTGTTCGAGACGGCGCGCGTTGACTACGCGCCGACCACAGACACGGCGAAGCTCGACCCCGCGACGCAGGCCAACATACGCACCGCCGTCCGCACCTTCACCATGTGGCCCGACGGGGCGCGCTTCCGCCCGGGCGGCAACGTCAAGCGCTACGAGCTGGCCGAGGCGCTCGTCTCGGCGGGCCGCGCGCCGCAGTACATGCCGGGCGTCCCGACCTTCCGCGACGTGACCGACCGCGCCACGATGAACTTCGTCGAGAGCGCTCACCGACTCTTCCCGGACGCGCGGCCCGGCTCGAACTTCCGCCCCGACGTGCCCACCAGCCGGCTCGTCGCGGCCGTGGCACTGGTGCGCGCCGCCGGCCTTCAGTCCGAGGCCGAGGCCAACATGACGACGCCGCTCGACGTGCCCGACGTGGCCGGCATACCAACCCAGTACCGCGGCTACGTCTTCGTGGCGCTCTCGCGCGGCCTCATGTCGCCGCTCTCGGGCAAGTTCCGCCACAACCGCGACCTGACACGCGCAGAGCTGGCGCAGGGGCTCGCGGCCCTCTTGAAACTGTAAATAAGGCCGGAAAATTGAATGCCAAGCGCGGCGGCTCGAAGGGGGCCGCCGCGTTTTTTTCGGGGCGCGAAAAAAAAATCGGCCGCCTCAAGTTTTCCTCAACCACCCCCTTGTATGCTCCGACCATGAGTTAGGGGAGTTAGGGTGTCACTCGCTCGGCGTGCACGGAAGTCGGGACCGAGGCATGCCGCGGCGGGGACAAGCGGTTCGGGGGGCGGCCCGAAAGGCAGAGACGGGCCGTCCCCCGAACTGGACAAGGCCGTGCGGGTGGGCGAGAAACGAACGCCGGCCGCAGAAGTTTTCGAGCAGGGGAAAGGGCTTCTAGGCTTGCCACGCTACCAGCCGCGCGCGTTGGGCAAGGCGCGCACCGGCGGTCGTGGCCTGGGGGGCGGTTTCGGAGGGCAGTTCTTTTGGGGGAAAGGGTTGCCCTCCGAAACCGCATATTTAAGGTCTTAAACGACTGGGGGGCCGCGAGAACGCGGCCCGGCCAGCTCAAGCCGCGTCGGAAAGGGACAGCCGACGCTACTAGAGCGGGCCGGGCCGCGTGCCGTTTTAGGGCCGGGGTGTCGCCTGCGGAGCGGGCGAGGGCTGCGGGGCCGGGGCGGGGCAGGGGGCGACGGTAGCGCGGTTGATGCGGACGGGGTTCTTGGGAGTCTCGCCGTCGAGCTCGGCCGCGTTCATCTGGTCAACCGCCTCCATGCCGCGCGTGACGCGGCCGAAGGCTGCGAACTTGCCGTCGAGGTGCGAGCCCTCGCCGACGAGGATGAAGAAGTGAGTGGTGGCGCTGTTCGGCTCGTCCGAGCGTGCCATCGAGACCACGCCGCGCACGTGCTTGACTGCGTTCGGCTCGTCCGGGACAGTCCGGCGCGCGCGTTTGGCTATCTCGACCGTCACCTTCTCGCGCGTGGAGAGGTTCCCGCCCTGCACGACAAAGCCGCGGACGACGCGGCTGAACGTAGTCGTGTCGAGCGCGCCCGTCGCGACCAGGTTCAGGAAGTTCCTGACGCTCTCGGGCGCGGCCTCCGCGAGCATCTCTATCTCGATCAGGCCCGCCGCGGTCTCAAGCCTCACGCACTGGCCCGACATCTGCGCGACGGTCGCCTTGTCGAAAGGCTCGGCCGGCGCCTGCTGCTGCCGGGCGTCGGGCCGGGAGTTCGCCTTCTTCGGCGCCTCGTCGGCGGCCCTCGGCGCGCCTGGCTGCTGCTGCGCGCGGGCGACGCACGCGGAGCAGCAGCAGACGAGCGCGACGGCCGCGAGACGTTCAGCGAGTCTCACTTGGAAGCTCTCCCGGCGGCGGCGCGCATCGTGGCGTCGCGCTTGGCCTTGAATTCCGTGCCGGGCTTCCACTCGGGGAAGCGGCTGCCCTCGGCGACGCGGTGGCCTATGGCGAGCAGCAGCCGCGCGTCCTCGGCGGCGCCGGTCAAGTCCCAGTCGGGCTTAACCTCGTCCGAGGGCTTGTGGTAGTCGTTGTTGGTGTACTCCTCGCGCTTCTGCTTGCTGAACTCGGGCGACTTGCCTACGAACTCCGTCCCCGTGTCAAGGTAGAGGGCGGGGACGCCCTGCTTTGCGAACTCGAAGTGATCGGAGCGGTAGTAGAAGCCCTTCTCGGTCTCGGGGTCGGGCATGACCTTGCGGCCTTGCAGGGCGAGCACCTCGCGCGCGAGGTCGTCGAGCGTGGAGTTGCCGTCGCCGATGATGACGACGTCGCTTGTGCGGCCCCACTGGTTCGCGCCGTCTATGTTTATGTTGGCGAGCGTCTTGTGTAGCGGGTAGAGCGGGTTCTCGGCGTAGTGCTTCGCGCCCAGGAGGCCCTTCTCCTCGGCCGTCACGAAGAGGAAGAGGATGGAGCGCTTGGGCTTCCGCGGCAGCTTCGCGAAGCCTTCGGCTATCTCCAACACTTGAGCCACGCCCGAGGCGTTGTCAATCGCGCCGTTGTAAATCTGGTCGCCCTGTAGCTTCTCGTTTTTGCCCAGGTGATCCCAGTGGGCCGAATAGACGACGTACTCGTCGCGCAGCTTCGGATCTGAGCCCTCAAGCTTGCCGACTACGTTGTTCGACTGAACCTCGCGCAGCGTGTTCTTCACGGACGCGTTGAGCTTGGCGTTCAGGGCGACGGGCTTGAAGTCCTTCCTGACGGCCGCGCGCTTGAGCGCGTCGAAGTCATGCCCGCCGGCCGAGAAAATCTCGCGCGCCCGGTCGAGCGTCACCCACGACTCTATGCCTACGCGCCCCATGTTCTTGTCAGCCCTGATGATGTCGAAGTTCTCCTGCCCCCAGCTCCCCTTGACAACCTCGAAGGGGTAGCCGGCCGGCCCCGTCTCGTGGACGATGATGGCGGCGGCCGCGCCCTTCTCAGAGGCTATCTCGTACTTGTAAGTCCAGCGGCCGTAGTAGGTCATCGCCTTGCCCTTGAACATCCGTTCGTCGGGCTTCGACGGGTCCGAAGGGTCTGGGACGGCCGGGTCGTTGATGAGCATGACGATGGTCTTGCCCCGCACGTCAACGCCCTTGTAGTCGTCCCACCCGTACTCGGGCGCGACCACCCCGTAGCCGACGAAGACGAGGTCGGAGTCGGAGACTTTCGTCTCCGCGACGTTGCGGCGCGAGACGGCCACGAAGTCGTCGGGGAACTTCATGTCAATGCGCTTGCCGCCGGCCTCGACGCTCATCGAGGGGTCCGCCTTCATGCCGACGAGCGGCACCTTCTGGACGTAAGTGCCGTCGGGGTTGCCGGGCTTCAGGCCGATGCGCTTCATCTGCTCGGTCAGGTAGGCGACCGTCAGCTCCTCGCCGCGCGTGCCGGGGCCTCGGCCCTCGAACTCGTCCGAGGAGAGCGCCTTCGTGTGGCGGAGGATGTCGTCGGAGCTGATGCTGTCGAGCGCGGGCTTGAGCGCGGCGGGCATCTTCTGCGCGGCGGCGTCCTTCCGCTGCGCGCTCGAATCGTGAGCCCACGCGGCGCACGCCAGCGCGGCGGCCAGAGCGAGAACTGTCGAGCGTGTCTTCATCGTTTGCCTCACTGTAGAAAGATGTCGGAAGGGGATTCGTGGAGAGTTTCTTACCGGCGGCACGGCGAAGTCAAACGGGGAAGAAGGATAAGGCAGAAGGCAGGAAGCAGTAGGCAGCCAGGGCGAGCTCAGCTTTGACTGCTTACTGCTTTCCGCCTTCAGCCTTCTTCTCCCCGTCTCTGCGGCTATCCCCGACTCGCGCCGAGGCGGCGCGCCCAGGCGACGAGGGCCGTGAGCAGGCGGGCGATGTGCTCCTTCGTGCTCTCGTCGGTCAGGTTGCCGTCGCCGTCGAAGCGCTGCGAGGCGTTCGAGATCATCACCTCGGGCTGGTTGACGGCATGCATGTTGAGGAAGACGAAGACCTGCCGCAGGTGGTACTGCGCGCGCGCAGTACCGAGCGCGCCTATGGAGGCGCCCATCACGGCCACGGGCTTTCCGTCCCAGGCGCTCTGGCCGTAAGGGCGCGACGCCCAGTCAATAGCGTTCTTCAGGACGCCCGGTATCGAGTAGTTGTACTCGGGCGTGACGAAGAGTATGGCGTCTGCCGCGCGTATGCGCTCCTTCAACTCCTTGACGCGCGCGGGCGGATTCTGCTCGTCGTCCTCGCTGAAGGGCGGTATGCCGTCGAGGTCGAATATCTCTATCTCGGCGCCCTCGGGCGCGAGCCCCTGGGCGGCGCGCAGAGCGGCGCGGTTGTAGGAAGCCTTTCGCAGGCTGCCCGCGATGCCGAGTATCCTGAATGACCCAGCCATGTGGTGATCCTCCGGTGAATTGATCCTGCCCAAAACCGTCGGCGGGCGCCCGCCCTCTTTTAGCCGCGGCGGCGCATGATGCCGTCGAGGCCCCAGGGGCCGCCGCCTGCCGCGGCCATGTAGAGGAAGACGAAACTGTAGAGCGCGGCCAGCTCGCCGCCGTTCAGTATGGGCCAGAAGCCGCGCGGCGCGTGCGCTATGAGGTAGGCCGCCGCCAGAAGGCCGGACAGTATGAAGGCGACCGGGCGCGTGAAGAGCCCGATTATCAACAGCGTCCCGCCGACCAGCTCAAGCATCCCCGAGATGCCCGCCAGCGTGAAAGGCTGGAACGAGAAGGGGGGCGCGGCCGGCGCGCCGGGCGGCGCGGGGCGCGGCAGCAGGCCGAAGACCTTCTGCAAGCCGTGCTGCATCAAGAGGAACCCGGAGGCGATCCTGAGCAGGCTTAAGAGCCTCGGCGCCCACGTGTTTCGTAAAGAGTCGTTTGCCATCCGTCTGTGTCCTCCGAAAATCTAGGGGCGGCGAGCATTCTGCCGGTTTAATTTCACGGCCCTTTCTCTCTTCCCTCGCTTTATTACTTCTTGACAGCCGGGCCGCCGCTTTGGTCGCCGCGACGTTTGTACGATAGTCGTGGCAACGACAATTGTCAAGCAGGGCTCTGCACTACGCCGCACGGTCGCGCCTTCCGGCCGTGCCCGAAGACGGTTTTGGTGTTCGCAACGGGGCGCGCGTGGGTTAAAATCCCGCGCTGCGGGGCTCCCCGGCCCGCGAGCTTCTCAAGCGGGCTCGGCGGCCCGCCCTTACCGCTCTTCGGGCTTTACAGAACCAATGACAAAAATCGCAATTCACGCACGCCTCACGGTGTCCCTCGTCGCGGCGCTTCTACTCGCCGGCGCGGCCCCTCCGTCGCCCGCGCAGAGGCGGCGCGCCGCCCGGCGGCAGCCGCAGCCCGCGGCGCCGCGCCCCGCCGCCACGCCACGCCCCCAGGCCCCCGCGCGGCCGAACGAGCCGGCGAAGGAGCTGGCCGCCGAGCCGCGACAGCAGCAGCAGCGGCCGGAGACAGACCTGCCCGTCGAAGAGATACTCGCCGAAGACTCCTACGGCGTATATGCGGAGGTTCGCAGGGTCGGGCAGGTCGTCGAGGGCGAGGAGATGAAGATGGCGCTGGGCGCCGTGCGCCTCATAGGCGACGCGGCCGACAGGAAGCTGGCCGACCTCGCCGCCTTCGTCTCCGAGAACTCCGAGCCGCTCTCCGAAGCGCTCGTCTCCGTCGCAGCGATGCCGACGCGCTCGAAGCTCCCGACGGTGCTCGTCTCGCTCAAGATGGCTTCGCCGCGGGAGGCCGCCGCCTTCGAGCCGAAGCTGCGCGCGTTCCTCTCGGGCGTGCTGCCGCCGAAGGCGCCGGCCGAGGGCGCCGCTCGCGGCGCTCGCGCGTCGCGCAAGCCGTCGGAGCGGCCGAAGGCGCTCGCGCCCGGCTTCGTGCTCAGGCGCGCGGGCAGCCTATTGCTCGCCGGCGACTCGAACTTCACGCTCAAGTCCCTCTCGGGCGACGGCGCCGCGCCCTTAAGCCAGAGCGTGCGCTTCCAGTCAGCGCGCAACCGCTTCAGCTCCGAACAGCTCTTCGTCTATTTCGACACGACGCACGTGCAGGAGGGCTGGGCCGTGCAGGTGCAGAAGGAACAGGAGGAGCGAGAAAGGCGGGAGCGCGATAGGCAGCAGGCTGAAGGGGGCGGCCCGGGCGACGACTACGACGTGATGATCGCGACCGAGCCGCCCCCGCCGCCTAAGCCCGTGGCCGGGAAGCGGGGAGAAGGCCCCGCGGGCGAGATACCACAGACGCGCTCGGTCGGAGTGGTCGTGACCCCGCCGCCCGCGGCCGGCACGGGGCCTGCGGCCGAGGTCGTCGCGGGGCCGCAGGCGGAAGTGAGCGTCGTCGCCCCCGTCGGCAAGGTCGAGGACGGCGGCGCGGGGGATGGAAAGTACGATGCCCCGCCCGAGGCCGCACCCCTTACCGAGGAGCAGAAAGTGGCGGGGCGCATGATGGGCGTGACGCGCCACCTCGTGGGCGGGATTCCGCGCATACCGGGCACGGTCGCCGTGGCGCTGGGGCTCGAAGGCGGCTCGGTCGCGCTGCGCGTCGCCGTTGACAACCCGCCCGAGGGCAACGTCAACGTCATCCCCTTCCTGCCGAACATCGTCTCGGGCCCGCCCGTCACTTCCGAGACGGCGGCGGTCGCGCCGGCCGACTCCGACGTTTTCGTCAACGTCTCGCTCGACTGGGAGCGGATATTTAACTCGATGATGGGCACGGCCGCGAGCACCGAGGTCATGGCCGGCGCCGGCATCACCGTGCCGACCGCGGCGGACGTGATAGTCGGCCCCAGCGGCGAAGGAGACAAGCCCGAGGAGAAGAGGCCGACGGCCGAGGCGACGGTCGAGGCCGTCGAGAAAATCTTCGGCTTCAAGTTCAAGGAAGACCTGATACCCGCGCTCGGCAACGAGGTCGCCGTAAGCATGCCGTCGAAGCTCTGGATGGAGCCCTTCCGCATCAACAGGCGCTCGGGGCCGAAGGCGGAGGAGAAGGACGCCGAGCCCGGCTTCGTCGTGCTCGTGGCCCTTAACGACGCCGAGAAGGTTCGCAAAATCTTCCCGCGCGTGCTGGCGGCGCTCAGCTTCGTCGCGCCCGGCGCGCCCGCGGCCGCAGAGCGCCGCGAGGGCTTCGACATACAGTCGGCCGGCGGCTTCTACTACGCCTTCATAGACAACTACCTCGTGCTCGGCGGGAACATAAAGAGCGTGCGCCACGTCGTTGACTCGCGCGCGCGCAACGACACGCTCGCCGCGACGAACTCGTACCGCGACGCGACCGCCTGGCAGGCCCGCCAGCGCCTCCTGCACGCCTACCTCTCCGACGCCCTCATGCGCAAGGCCATCGAGGACACAAAGAAGACGGCCGAGGCTAGCAGCGACCCCCTCGTGCAGGCCATGCTCGCGCGGCTCGACCTTCAGCCCGAGCCCGCCTCCTACTCCGCCACCAACGAGGGCGACGTGCTGCTGCACGAGCTGCGCCTGCCCGTCAACCTCATAAAGGTTTACGCGGCGGCTGTCGTCATCGGCTCGAAGGAGTCGCCCGTGGTCACGAACGAGATGATGGCGGTCTTCGCCCTTAGCCGCCTGCGCGACGCCGAAGACTCGTTCCGCGACATGGAGGGGAAGGGGCGCTACGGCACGCTCGAAGAGCTGGTGGCCGAGGAGCTGGTCGAGAAGGGCTTCGCGCAGCACGTCGAGTACAAGATCGAGCTGACGGCCGTGGGCGACAGGTACGAGGTGGTCGCCACGCCCAAGTCCTACGGCAAGACGGGACGCCGCTCCTTCTACCTCGACCAGTCCGGCATAATCCGCGGCGCCGACCACAAGGGCCAGCCCGCCAAGCCCGACGACCCGCCGGTGGACTAACTTTTATGGAAGAGCTGAGCCTGCAAGAGCGTTACGCGCCGCGGGGCGCGTGCTTCGGCTGCGGCCCCGCCAACGAGCGCGGCCTGCGCATACGCAGCTTCGCCGAGGGCGGAGAGTACGTCGCCGAGTGGCGGCCCGAGCCGCAATACGAAGCCTACCCCGGCATGCTCAACGGCGGCATCATAGGCGCCCTCCTGGACTGCCACTCGAACTGGGCGGCCGCGCACCACCTCATGCTTCGCGCCGGGGCGGAGCGACCGCCCTGCACGGTGACGGCCGACTACTCAATAAAACTCCTCCGGCCCACACCCACCGACGTGCCCGTCAAACTCACGGCCCGCGTCGTCGAGTCGAAGGACGACCGCGCCGTCGTCGAGGCCGAGATCACCGCGGGCGGCAAGCAGACCGCCGCCTGCCGCGGCACCTTCGTCGCCGTCAAGCCCGGCCACCCGGCCTACCATCGCTGGTGAGACTTTCAGGAGCACGCGCCGTGAACCTCGCTCGCCGAAGTCGCTTTCTCATCCTGCTCGCGCTCATGTCTTTGCCGTGCGCAGCCGACGCGCGCGGGCAGACGCTCGAACGCCTACGCGAAGATTACGCGCGGCGCTTCATGGAGCCCGAGCCGCACATGGCGCTCGCGAAATACTTCCGCGACTCGGGCAACAGGCTACAGGCTTTCTACATACTGGAGACCGCGCGCCGCGGGCGCTTCGAGCGCGAGGAGTTCGACGCCGCCTTCCGCGAGCACTTCCTCGGCCTCAAGCCCCTGGACAAAAGCCCCGCGGCCGAGGCGAAGCTCCTCGCGGAGCTGAAGCTCAACCCCGACTCGCACGAAACGCTCGTCGCGCTCGCCGACATACACATATCGCGCGAAGAGTGGGCCAAGGCGAAAGAGTACCTCGGCAAGCTCGTCGCACGTCACCCCGAACATTTTGAAGACGCGCAGGCGCTCGCCGAAGTCTTAGACCGCGAGGGTGACGAGGCCGAGGCCCAGAGAATCCTCCGCGACTGGGCGCGCTCGCACCCCGAGACGGCCGAGGCCTACCGCGTCCGCGCCGCCGAGTTCTCCGAGGACGCGGCGAAGGCCAAGCCTATACTCACGGAGGCGATGAAGAAATTCCCGCGCGACGCTAGCTT